>JBLHOB010000358.1:0-4222 GCA_047619425.1 Myxococcota bacterium | reverse complement strand
CCGCGCGCTTCGTAGTAGGCGAGGCTCTGCGCCATGTCTCCATCATAGATTTGTAAGATCATCGACAGGGCACGGAAGGGCGGAACCGCGGGCACAGGGCTTCCCGGTTCGATGCGGCGGTGGTCGCAACTCGAGAGCTGTAACGTGCGTCGCGCCATCTTGCGCTTTCGGTCGTTCTTGCCGCCGTCATCGGGTTGGTGGGCCAGGCGCACGGTGCGGTCGTAGTCTTCGTAGAGTTTGATGACGTCGAGATCAAACGAAATCTGGAACTCGGCGTTGGGTCGCACGACGGCGAAGATCCACCGCAACATCTCGGGTTCGTAAACCTCGAGACAATCCGAAACCGTAAGCGCGCCACCGGCTGAGCTTGAGATCTTGCCGCCTTTGCCCTTGATGCGAACAAAGTCGTAAGCGACGTACTCGGGTGCCCAGCCGCCGTAGACTTCATCGACGATTTCGCGTGCCGTGTCGTAGCTACCGCCAGCGGTCGAGTGGTCCTTTCCGCCGGGCTCGAAGCAAACGCCTTCGTGACGCCAGCGCATGGGCCAGTCGATGCGCCACGGGAGCTTGAGGTTGCCGCCCTTGCGAAGGTCGACCGTATTGACGGCGTTGCAGGTGCGACACGTGACGTCGACGCTCCACTCGCCGTCCCAGGCAAAGTCGAGTTCGTCTCGGCCGCAGTCGTTGCAAAAGCCGGCGAGCGGCAGCCAGTCTTCGGCCAAGGGTGACGTGCGGTGTGTGTTGAGGATGCGGCGAATCGTGTCGCGGTTGCCGAGTGCTTGGCGAATGCCTTCCGCGTAGTCGCCCGCGCGATAGCGCACCGACTGACGGATAAACTCGGGGTCGATGGCGAGCGGCGCAATGCTCGCTTCGAACTGCGCGATGTGATGAGCTGCATAACTCTCTTCTTCGCCAAATGGGTCGGGCACGTCGGCGACACTTCGTCTCAGGTTCTCTTCGAGCATCGCGGGTTCGGGCATGCCGGCCGGAACTTTGCGGAACACATCGAAGTCGTCCCACGAGTAGATGAAACGAACCTTCTCGCCGCGGTCGCGCAGTGCACGGGCGACGAGGTCAACGGTAATGACTTCGCGGAAGTTGCCAACGTGGACCGTGCCCGAAGGGGTGATGCCCGCGGCAACCACGATCTCGTCGCGTTCGCCGTGCTTTTCAGCCGTCGACCGGGCGGCGTGGTCAGCCCAGTGGGAGAAGTAGTCGTCGCGTTGCTCGCGTTGTTTCGCCATCGCGACCCAGTTCAGCACAACCGCGAGCTTTCGGCCCGTCGTTTGAACACAAAACGCGCGAATGTGCCCGCAAACGCAAAAACGCCCCGGCGAGTGCCGAGGCGCTTCGGTCTTATGCGTTGCGTGAAGCTCTACTTCTTGATCGTCTTCATCGCTTCCATCATCTCTTCGGCCGCATTGAACGGGATGGTGTAGCCCTCAGGGTTGCGGATCTGCTCGATGTTGTCGCGCACTTCTTCGACGCTCACGCCACCCTCGTCGCTGTTGGTGTAGCCTTGGCACAAGCCGACGAATACGCGGGCGTAGCGACCCGCACCAACCGAGAAGATTTCGTGGCTTAGCTCGCAGGCTTCGGACGAGAGGTAGGCAACCATCGAGGTCACATACGCGGGGTCGAGGTTGAGGCCCATGTCGCCCATGATGCCCGTCGTCATGCGGGTCATCGCGATCGGCGCGATCACGTTGCTCTTGATGTTGGCCTTGGCACCCTCTTGGGCGAGAACGTTGGAGAGGCCAACGAGGCCCATCTTTGCCGCGCCGTAGTTTGCCTGGCCAAAGTTGCCAAAGACGCCGGCCGCGCTTGCGGTGTGGACGATGCGCCCGTAGCTACGCTCTTTCATCACCTTGAATGCGGGCTGAGAGACGTAGAAGGCGCCGCGTAGGTGCACGTCGAGGACGAGAGTCATTTCTTCTTCGCTCATCTTGGCAAAGCTTCGGTCGCGCAAAATGCCGGCGTTGTTTACCAGCACGTCCACCTGGCCAAAGTTATCCATCGCGGTAGCGACGATCGACTCGCCGCCTTCCTTGGTGGAGACCGAGTCGTAGTTGGCGACTGCGATACCGCCTGCCTCTTCAATTTCCTTCACGACGACGTCTGCGGCTGCAGCACCTGCGCCCGAACCGTCCATTGATCCGCCAAGGTCGTTTACGACAACTTGCGCGCCGCGCTTTGCAAATTCAAGCGCGTGAGATTTTCCGAGGCCACCACCGGCACCCGTGATAATGGCCACTCGGCCGTCGAAACGTACGTCGCTCATCTTGCGTACTCCTTCATGACACCTGGCTTAAATAAACCCGGTATGGATGGATGAAATTTGCCGTTGCGGCATCCGCGCGTTGAAGAGCGCGCGCCGAGGCAAGCCCGGCTTTTTGGGCGGCTGAGAGTAGCGAAACCGGCGCGAACCGCTCTAGCGCGGGAGGATCGCGAGTGGTGCGCAGCAAAGGTGCAGGCAGGCGGGCCAGAGTCGCTGCTCTCGGGCGAGATGGGCCGCACGAGGCCAATCTCGGGCATTTGCTGCCTTGGGCCGACCCTGCGAGTCAATTGTCTAAACAGAGAAGGTGAGCAACAGGCGGCAGGCGAGCAACGAGCGAGGAAATGCGCAGTGGATGATTTGAAGCGAAACCTTGCCAGCTTTGACGAGCGCGATTCGACTTGCCAGCGGGGGCTGACGTTGCGTGGCGCCCTGGCGTGGTATCACGTCAGGTTGGATATTCTCGGCTACAACTTGGACAAACCTGCCAACTTCGATCAATCAAGAGACATTGCCGAAGAGACCTGGCCCGAGCTTGTAAGTTTTTATCGTGAGCTCATTCGAAAGAGCTGCCCGCCGCTGCTCTAGCTACGGGGGGCGAACTAGCATCGTCTTGAATCGATTCGCGATGTAATGGAGGGCAACACATGTCAACGGTACGTACGCTGACGCCAGGGGACATCACTTCCGCGGCAACGTTGCTCGCCGAGGCATTCTTCACGAACCCCGCCCACGTATACATGTGCCCGGACGTCGAAAGCCGCATGAAGAAAATCGAGTGGATACTGGCCACCAACTTGCGACTGCAAGCGAGCTTCGAGCACAGCTTCTGCCTCGCGCCAAAGGGGCGAGTTACCGCGATGGGGTTCTGGACACGGCACGACACTGCCGAGCCGGGGGCCATGCGAAAGCTTCGTTCGGGGTTGTTGATTGCCCACCTGCGGATGGGGCGAGGGGGAATGCGACGACTGCAAGAAGTCATCGACGGTATGCATCGCGATCGCGTAAAAGCACTGGGGGAAGCACCGTATTGGTTTCTAAACAATATGGTGGTCGACGAGTCGCTTCGCGGTACGGGAGTGGGGAGCAAGCTCTTGGGAGAGCAGCTTCGCCTAATTGAGCAGCGAGACTCGAGTGCCAACTTCGCGCTGGCGACCCAGCGAAAGGAAAACGTCGTCTTCTATCAACGGCTCGGGTTTGAAGTCACTGTCGAAGCCGCGATTGGACAGGGCCCCAACGCGTTCACCAATTGGATCATGCAGCGAAGAGCAGACGCTTAGTGCTACGGCTCGATCGCGTTCGCTAGAAGCGGTAGAACACGCCCGCGTTCACCGAAAGGTAGTCCGTGTCTCGGGTGTCTTGGGTGGTCAGCACGTAGCTACCCTGGAGGTCGATGCCCCAGTTGCGGGTCAGGTAGAAGTCAACTCCCCCGCCGCCTCGCAGGGCGCCGCCGGTATAGATCTTGTTGCCAAGGTCGGTGTTGGCCCACAGGATGTTCATGCCGCCGCCAATAACCAAGAAGGGCTGAATGCGACCGAAAGGCAAGTAGGCTTTGATGTTCACCGTGAACGTAAGGTTGTCGTAACCCTTGGCAAAAGCACCGCCGTCGACGTCGAAACCGTTTAGGTACTCGAGCTGGAACTCACCGCCAAAGTAGGCTGACTTTGTACCGGCGCGAATATTGAGGCCATAGCCTGGCGTCACGTTCTTATCTTCACCGAGATCGGAGTCTTCAAACTCCATGTCGATACCGGCGCCGACACCCAAGCCCGCATAGTAACCGTCGCGATCAAATTCCGTGCTCGCCCAGCCAAAATTCTGCGCGCTCGCGGTGCTGCTTGCGAGCAACAGGGCGAGGGCGACGAGTGCTGCGTTGGCGGCTCGACTGACTTCACTGCGAATATTCATTTTGAATTTCCTTTCCCGATCCGGGAGTGATCGCGTCTC
>JBLHOB010000357.1:0-4226 GCA_047619425.1 Myxococcota bacterium | reverse complement strand
TGTGGCAGCGAGCGGAACGTCTGTTGGTAGTACGCAGCCGGGCGCGCGGTGGTTCCTTGGAGGCATCGCTGGTCTCGGTGCGGTGGCGTTGATCGTCTTGTTTTTCATACAACCCGGTGGCAAAGACACGGCGCGTCCAGGGCCCCCTTCTCGCAACGCGGTGGTGACAACGGGAAATGTTGCAGCGGCGGCTCCGAGCGTTGGTGTCGCAACCCTGCGCCTCGAAGCCAACCTCTCGGGAGCAACGGCGCAAGTGAAGGCGAAGACGACAGGCGAAGTCGCATGGCAAGGGCCAGCGGATGGTCGCACGGTTGAGGTCCGAGCTGGAGAGTACGACGTCGAAATCGTTCACTCGGGCTGCCCTGACAAATGGAGCGGAAGCGTGTCACTCGAGGCCGGTGACAGCGCCGAGAAGATCGGACGAAACTGCACCCAGCACGGCTTACTAAAGGTCGAGGCCGATGCGACGCCGAGTCGTGTTTCGATCGACGGCAAGGTTGCAGGTGGCGCAGGTGACGGCGAGATCACGCTGCCGGTTGGGCGTCATCAAGTTCGCGTCGAAGCCGCGGGACGCGAGCCGTGGCACGCCGAAGTTGAGGTAATGCCCGGGGCCCAAGTTCGATTGCTCGCAAAGCTCGCCCCCAAGGCCCCGTGCGCACAGGCGTCTTCCACAGGTGGCGCAGCTGCAAAGGCAAGCCCGACCCAGCAAGCTCAAGCACGTGCCCAAGCCCAGGGTTCGCGGCCGGTCGAAGGGCGCGAATACGGCGTCACCCACGAATGGCACCGGACGGCAAAGCAGTACTTGCTGTCGCGTTACGACACGGACCGCTCCGCGGCTCTCGATTCATCGGGCGAGGTGGCCGCGATCCCCTGCAGCGATTGGCGCGGTCTCGAACGCTCGTTTGATGAAGGGGGTCTCGCTCTGTCGATGACGACGTTCTACGGCTTTGATGGATCGAAATGGGTGGAAGATGCCTTCGGTTTGTCTAATGACGTTCGCGGTGAAGTCTTTTTGCAATTGAAGGACTGCGGGTTGCGCTGAACAATCTCGCCGAGTCATGGAAGAAGACCGTCGCCAAGAAGTCCACCAAAGGCGCGATTGCCTCCGGAGCTCCTCCACTATCGATCGGGCCGCCTCGGGTTCGGCTCCCAAGCGAGGTGGGTACGAAGCAGCCCGCCACGCGCGCCAATCGGGGCGGGTTCTTGCCCTGATCGCGCGCTTAGAAATTGCTGCAGCGCATTGGGCCGCTACTCTCGGGTCCCAATTTTAAGGAGCGACAACGAGCGATGAGCAGTGATACAGCGAACGGGCAGGGCGCGGCTGCAGCAGAGCCGGTCAAGGGCATCAAAGTCGACTCGGTCACCCAGTGGCTCGACGCCAATATCGAAGGGTTAAAGCCTCCCTTTACCTTTTCGCTCATCGTCGGGGGCCATTCCAATCTCACCTACATGGTGAGTGACACGGCATCGCGCAGGATCGTTTTGCGTCGGCCACCTACGGGCGCGGTACTTGCGACTGCCCACGACATGGCGCGAGAGCACCGCATCGTCAGCGCCGTTGGCAAAAGCGCCGTGCCGGTGCCCGACACGCTTGGCTTGTGTGAAGACATCGAAGTGAACGATGCGCCGTTCTACGTGATGGACTACGTCGATGGCACGGTGTTGAACGACGCAGAGGCAACCGAGGCCCTGTTGGGCGTAGAGGAGCGCAAGGCGTTGAGTGAGCACACGGTTGAAGTGCTCGCCGCGCTCCATGCAGTCAACCCGGACGACATTGGACTTGGCGATCTGGCCAAGCGCGAAGACTACATTCCGCGCCAGCTCAAGCGCTGGCAAGGGCAGTGGGAGAAGAGCAAGACCCGCGAATTGCCGCAAATGGACGAAGTGTTTGCCGGGCTATCGCACGGTATTCCCGAGCAGCACGGCTCCGGCATCGTGCACGGCGACTATCGCCTGGGCAATATGTTGGTGAATGGGCAGGGCCGGATCCTCGCGGTACTCGATTGGGAGCTTTGCACCCTCGGTGACACATTGGCCGATGTCGGTTACCTGATGAACAACTGGTTCCAGCCCGAGGAATCCTCGCCCGACAAGGCTGCGGCGTTTGGCCCGACTTCGGTTGGCGGCTTTTCGACGCGAGAAGAGTTCGTGGCTCGCTACTGCGAACGGACAGGACGCGATTTGTCGGCGATCAACTACTACCGCGCCTTTCAGTACTGGCGGCTTGCGGCAATCGTCGAAGGCGTGCTCTCGCGGTACCTTAAGGGCGTGATGGCAAACGAAGCCAACACCGATTTGTTTCGCGCGCAAATTGACAGCTTGGCTAACTCGGCCCTTGAGCTCGTCAACGACCGCGACTAGCGGAGGTCTCCGGCACCCCCCTGGGGTTGTCGCGTCCGCACTGCACCCGCGGCGCAAGCTCAGTCGGGGCAAGCAGCGGGCTCTCGCGTGGGCGCGGCTAGGGGAGGCGAGTTGTCGCGGTCCCTCCGCAACTCTCGGTTGCGCCGGCGAGTAGTGCAGCAAAACCGCTGGTTTTCGCCATTTCGGAGGCTATCATCGCGCGCCATCGGGCCAGGCCTCGATCGAGCCGCGCGTCCCAATCAAAATCAATTCTCGAGGTAAGTCATGTCGGCTTTCACAGCCGAGACAGTACGCAACTACATCGACCTCACGAAGCCACGGCTTTTGCCGTTGGTGTTGCTGAGTGGGCTGCCGGTGATGGGGATGACAGCCGGTGGCTGGGCATCGCCTATGTTGATGTTCTGGATTCTCGTCGGGATTTGCCTCGCGGCCGCCAGCGCGAACACGCTGAACGCGTACATCGAGATCGATAAAGACTCCCTGATGGAGCGCACACGCACGCGCCCATTGCCCGCTGGCAGGATCGAGCCGCAAAACGCTTTGATTTTTGGTGTCGTGCTCGCGGTGCTTTCGACCGTTTTCCTTTATTTCGTAGGAGGCCCTGCAGCAGCGGGGTTAGGTGCCGCAAGCATCTTTTTTTACGTATTTGTTTATACGATCTGGGTAAAGCCGCGTTCGGCTTGGAACGTTGTTGTGGGCGGTGCCGCTGGCGCTGTCTCTCCGTTGATCGCCGACGCAGCCCTTACAGGCAGTGTTGGGCCGGCGGGGTGGAGCTTGTTTGCCCTCGTCTTCTTCTGGCAGCCGCCCCACGTTTGGGCCATCGCGCTATATCGCAAGAGTGACTACCAGGCGGCCGGCATCCCGATGCTGCCAAACGTAGTAGGCGACGGGCCGACGCGTTGGTGGATGTTGGCCTGCACCCTATTCCTGGTTCCGGTCTCCCTTGCTCCGGTGGCTTATGGCCTGATCGGCCCTCTCTACACGGTGCTTTCGCTAATCGCGAATGCGTGGTTCATCTGGGCAGCGATTCAGGTAGTGCGGCAAAAGACCACAGAAAGTGCGCAAGCCATGTTCCGAGTTTCCCTCGGTTACTTGTTTGCGTTGTTGGGCTCGATGCTGATTGATCTCGCGTTCGTCGGGGTGTGACGTCAGCATTGGGTCGATCCATAGTGAGAGGTTGATCTCTCAAGGACCGGCGGCGGGTCGCTAACGATTGACGCCCCAATCACCGATGGGCTAACTCCCCGGTCGGCCGTTGGGAATGATGTGAAGAAAACTGTGCAACTATGCGTTGCACCCGGCGAATCTCGGGCCAAGTGATGGTAGTTTCCAGCTCGAAATGAACCCCGCAAGGGTGGTGCGAGCTGCACCGAACCGAACAAAAGAAGCGCGACATTGAACGACATTGAACGAGATTGAACGTAGACGTCACGGTACTCAGTTGCAGTGACTTCCGATTTCCAAGAGCTCGCGGCGCCATCGAATACTCGAACGACTGATGGCACCCAAGAGCAAGTATTTCCAAGACCACTGATCAGACAAGCGCTCGATCCGTGGGTACATGAACCCTTCGAACTTGAAACACAGAGGACGGCATTGACTAGGAATCTCGCAGCCACGATCGCGACCGTGGCTTTGACAGTGCTCTCGCTGGCTTTCGCGAGTGCATCGTTCGCTGAGGACAACGCACGCGGAAAGGTTCTGTTCGATCTCTGCAAGCAGTGCCACGGGCCTGCAGGCGGCGGCATGACACTCTCACTCGCACCGGCCATCGCTGGTATGGACGAGTGGTATGTCGATCGACAGCTTAAGAATTTTAAATCGGGCATCCGCGGTTTGCATGCCGACGATCTCGGCGGCTTGCG
>JBLHOB010000356.1:0-4251 GCA_047619425.1 Myxococcota bacterium | reverse complement strand
ACCGCTGTCGAAGCTGCCGGACTCACCAGTCATGTCGGCAATTTCGCTGTCGCGACCCATCATGCCAGCTGCGAGGATCATCATCACACCGACGGGCGCTAGGACAAAGCGCAGCACGCCGGCCAGAATTTCCTCGACCGCGTCGGGATGAATAATGTCGAGGGCATCGGGCAGGTCGGCGACGATGAGTTTCGCGACGAGGTTAAACATTGCTTCGTTCAAGCGAAGGGAAAGAGTTGCTTCAGGCGCATAGGCCCAAAGCAGGCCGGACACACCGCTCACGAGAACGGGAATTGCCAGGAACACCAGCATGATTCGAACTACGATCAACAATTTCGCCCTACCATCTTCGCGCCGCGAACAGACGCATCACTTAGAACACTCCGCCTAAACTCAATCTGGCTTCGAGATGGGAATCTGCGGCAGGCGGATCTATCCCTACCTATCGGAGCACCCGCAACGGTGCCTGAGTTCTCTTGGCCACGGGCTTGCGGCAATTCCCTCGCAAGCGTGCACAAATAGTGCGGTGCTGGAAATTTCGGACAGTGTTTGAAGTCGCGGAGAAGCCCTCGGGGGACTCGTGCGAAGAAAACCGCCCTTCTAAACACATGCTGGACGGATGTGCGGGTTGCCGGGCGCCCGAAGGCTAAACCAAGCGCCCTTGCCCACTCGGGTCGAGAGCAGGGCTCGCAAAGCCAAAATGCTGGCGTGCATGGCGAGTCGCGACCCGGCCGCGCGGAGTGCGATCGAGGAACCCGCGGTGGATCAAGAACGGCTCGACTACATCTTCGAGCGTGCCTTTGTCTTCGCCAACCGCAGCGGCCAGAGTTTCAAGCCCCACGGGACCACCGTCGAACTTCTCGATCAGCGTCATTAGGTAGCTGCGATCAAGGCGATCGAAGCCCTCTTCGTCGACGTCGAGGCGCTCTAGCGCGTCGCGGGTGCGCACCGCATCGATCTCAGCGCCAATCCCCTGGTCAACCTCGGCGTAGTCCCGCACCCGACGCAAAAGCCGGTTGGCGATACGCGGTGTGCCGCGCGAGCGACCGGCTACCTCACCTGCAGCATCGTCCGCGACGTTCATACCGAGAACGCGACCGGAACGGGTCACAATTTCTCGCAAGTCTTCAACGGGGTAATACTCGAGCCGCGCGCTCCAGCCAAAGCGATCGCGCAGAGGCGACGTCAGTAAACCCGCACGAGTCGTTGCGCCGACCAGGGTAAAGCGAGGCAGCTCGAGGCGAATCGAACGCGCACTCGGCCCTTCCCCGATCAGAATATCCAGTTGGAAGTCTTCCATCGCCGGATAGAGGATTTCCTCCACCGTTGAGCTGAGACGGTGGATCTCGTCGATAAAGAGAACATCGCCCGCTTCGAGGTTGGAGAGCAGGGCTGCGAGGTCGCCGGGGCGCTCGATGGCCGGGCCGCTGGTCGCGCGAAACTGCGCCCCCATCTCGTTGGCCACGATTCGTGCTAGCGAAGTCTTGCCGAGGCCGGGCGGGCCGTAGAAGAGCATGTGGTCGAGCGCTTCCTCGCGCTCCCGCGCGGCCCTTACGAACACCGAAAGATTCTCGCGCAGCCTCGTCTGGCCGATCATTTCGTCAAGCGTCTGAGGACGCAAACTTTCTTCGTTGCCGAGATCGGCCTCGAGCTCGTCGGGCGTCACAACGCCGCGTTCGTCAAACGGGTCGCTCATCGCGCGAGCCTGCGAAGCGAGTGTCGAATGAGTTCTTCAATCGAGGCGCCTTCCCCGGCATCGGCGGCGGCAGAATCAACCACCCGCTCGGCCTGTGCCTTCGGATAGCCAAGGTTTACAAGCGCAGACAAAGCCTGATCGCGAGTCTCCTCTTCGGCGCTTTGGCTTTCAACGGCTCGCGCCGGTAGCCCGGAAGTGCCCGATGAAGCAGCGGCAATTTCCCCAGCCCGTTCGCGCAGCTCGACCACCATGCGCTCCGCCATCTTCTTGCCAACGCCCGGAGCGCTGGTTAAAAGCTTGATGTCACCATCGCGAAGACCGCCCAAAATGCGCTCGGGCTCGATCCCGGACAGAATCGTCAGCGCAAGCTTTGGCCCAATGCGATTCGCCTTGAGGAGCAACTCGAAGATTTCCCGCTCACGCGCCGTGCCAAAGCCATATAGAAGAAGGGCATCTTCGCGAGCAACCGTCTTCGCGTAGATACAAAGCGTCTTCCCCACGTCCGGCAGCTTGCCGAAGGTGGCCAGCGAGATCAGCAACTCGTACCCGACTCCACCTACGCTCACGACGACATGGTCAGGATACTTCTCTCGCAGGGTCCCCTCGAGCCAGGAGATCATTTCACACCCCGAAGCGCAAAGTGCCCCCGAACGCTCGTACGCCGTCGACTACGACTGCGTCCACTACGCACACCGAGGCCGGCGAGCTTACCTGCGTGGGCTAGGCAGATCGCGATCGCGAGTGCATCGGCTGCGTCGGTTGGCGGCACTTTTTCGAGCTCGAGCAATCGCTTCACCATCTCCTGGACCTGTGCTTTTGTCGCTGCGCCTGTGCCGACGATCGCCTTTTTGACTTCGCGGGCCGAAACTTCGCTGACGGGCAACGCACACGTCCCCATCGCGGCCATCGCAACACCACGCGCCTGTCCGAGCACAAGAGCCGAACGGACATTATTCGCCACGAAGACTCTTTCGATCGAACAGCCCTCGGGTCGAAACTCTTCGATCACGGCCGTGATGCCTCGGTGAATGAACGCAAGGCGTTGAGCCGTGTCGGCGTCCTTTGGAGGCCGCAGGATGCCGTGCGCGACGTGGGTCAGTTTTCCGCTGGATTGATCGACGACACCGTATCCGGTCGCATTCGACCCTGGATCAATCCCAAGAATTCTCATTCCAAACCTTTGACGTGCTTCGTTGCCGGCGAAGTGCTTCGGTACCTTCCTGAACTAGGTCGAGCTAAGCAAGGACGAGCTGAACAAGGCCTCGCGAATGCATTCACTCGCTAAGCGAGTTGCGCTAAGTCATCGTCAGAGATGTCGAAGTTTGCATAGACGTCTTGCACGTCATCGAGGTCTTCGAGGGCTTCCATCAACCCGAGCATGTTTTCTGCGTCTTTGCCCGTGAGATCGACCGAGGTGCTCGGTATCATGCTGACTTCGGCACTCACACTCATGAAGCCCTGTGCTCCGAGTGCGTCACGCACCTGCTCGAGGTCTCCGGGAAGAGTCACCACCTCGATGCCCTCCGCGTCATCCGAGACGTCCTCTGCGTCGGCCTCAAGTGCGGCTTCCATCAAGGCGTCAGCGTCGATTTCGCCTGCTTCGAAGGAGATGATTCCCTTCTTTTCAAACAAGTAGGCAACACAGCCCGACGCGCCCAAGTTGCCGCCGCGCTTTGAGAGTACGTTGCGCACCTCGCCGACCGTGCGGTTCTTGTTGTCGGACAAGGTTTCGATCAATACTGCAACACCGCCGGGGCCGTAGCCCTCGTAGACAAACTCTTCGTACGCGGCGCTCTCGCCGCCGCCGACACCCTTCTCGATGGCCCGCTTGATGTTGTCCTTGGGCATATTGGCGCCCTTGGCCTTGTCGATGACGAGCCGCAGGCGCGGATTGCCGTCGGGATCACCACCACCGATTGAAGCAGCGGTAGAAAGCTCCCGAATGATTTTCGTAAAAATCTTGCCGCGCTTGGCGTCAAGCGCTCCCTTTTTCCGTTTGATCGTTGACCATTTTGAATGACCCGACATGTCGTCTGCGTAGCCCCGTAATTCGGCCGAAATGCCCGAAGTCGCTGCGAGAACTGCCTCCGCGCGCTTCGGCTCGACCCGTCCATGCTGAAGATGTGGCCACTCTAGCTTGCATTTCGCACCGGGTCGCGGCTCGCAGGCCGGAAACACCATTGCCGACGGGCTGATCTTGCACGCCTCGGGCGGGATGGCGTTCAGAACGCAGGCCGATCAACCGATATCTCAGGGGACTGGCTGCGCCCCCATGGGGCCCGGCGTCTCGGTTACAGACAGAAACAGTGAGTTGTCCGGTCCTGTGGAACGGGCACATCACCTGATTGACTTCGGTTGAACAGGTAGGGAGCCGCTTGTGGCAGACGTGGCAATTGGCATCGATCTCGGAACGAGTAACTCGTGCGTAGCGATCATGCGAAACAAGAAAATTGAGGTGCTCTCAAACGCCTACGGCGAAAGCACCACCGCCAGTGTTGTGGCGTTTCACGAAGACGGGTCGATCACGGTCGGCAATGCCGCTCGCGCAAACATCA
>JBLHOB010000355.1:0-4264 GCA_047619425.1 Myxococcota bacterium | reverse complement strand
GAGGCGACCAGGTGCTCGCGATCGCACGGTCAGACGAGTCAAGGAGGTGGAGCGTCGCCAGTGGAAAAGAGAATCGGGGTATCACCAGCAAGGCCGCGTCGAGAACACCGTCTTCAGATACAAGTCGATCATTGGCCCAAGACTTCGTGCACGTCATCCGAAATCGCAGAAAGTGAAGGCTTTGATCGCGTGCAACATCCTGAATCGGATGTTCGAACTTGGCAGGCCAAAGTCTTTTGCAATGAAGTAGCCAATTCGTTCGGTTGGGCTGACTTTCGCGACGCTTTCGGATTCATGCACCAACGCCAACACGAGCCGCTTCGCCTTTTCGACGAAGAGGATGTCGTTCGTACAACCTTCCTCTCAAGCGAGCTTCAAGTCTTCCGCGATCTGGGTAACAAACGCGAGACCATCGTCTACCGGAGACACGCCGGGTGCGAGATCTGGCGCGGTGAACCCGCGCATTAGTACGAGTCTCGACACGCCGAGGTCTTCGTATCGCTTGACCGTGTCGAGATCGACTGGCCCAGGCGGAGTAACGCTGATGTCGAGCTCGCCCAATGAAGCGGGCCGTTCGACTCGCTTTGCAGCTTCGCGAAGTCCTTCGATGCAGTTCGCTGTGGCGTCGAGGTCTTGAAAGAACCCATACCACTCGTCTCCTTGTGAAACGGCACGCCGAAACGCAGGTGGCGACATGCCGCCGATCACGAAGGGTGGATGAGGTTGTTGCACGGGTCGCGGGTTTGACTGCACGCCAGCGATCTGGGTGAACTGTCCGTTGAACTCCGGCTTGTCCTGAGTCCAGAGCGCGCGAATGGCTTCGATGTGTTCGGTCACTCTCGCGCCGCGTTCTTCGTACGGAACGCCAATCACGTCAAACTCCTGCTTGACGTAGCCAACACCGATTCCAAACAACAATCGGCCGTTTGACAAGACATCGATGCCTGCGAGTTCTTTTGCCAGAACAACAGGGTTGCGTTGAGCAAGCAAGATGATGCCGCTGCCCAGCTTGATGCGTTCGGTTGCCGCGGCAACAAAGGCAAGGGTTGCGATCGTGTCGACCATCGGAGTTTCAGGTGGGATGGGAGACGGGGGCACCTGTGGGTCGACTACGACCACGTGTTCCCCAGTCCAAAGAGATTCAAAGCCCGCGTCTTCGGCGGTTCGCGCCAAGCGCAGAATCGCTTCGCGGTTGGTGAAGACGCCCATGTTGAGTCCGAAGTACCCGATCTTCATTTAATTTCCCCTTGATGGGCAAGTGTAGGCGAGAGGCCTTGAATTTAATCGTGCGTCCAGCTCGCGTTTTTAGCGAATCGCCGTAGTGGTCGCCGTGATACGCCATAGTAACCGCAACGGTGAGCAACCTAGCGACTAGGCATGCAGCCTTCGAAATGCGGCATCACCAAGCTTCTCCTGGGTCTTCAAGCCGAGCGCATGTACTGCGAGGATCGCCGCCTTGCCTGCTTCGGTTGTAACGGCCTGAGGCATGTTCGTGATGAAGAGAAAGGCCGACCCGAAGAAGGGGGGGCTTATCATTCCTATTCTCGAGACTACGTCTTCGAGCCGGGGAAGAAGGCCATCAACTCGACCCAACGTTGACCTGGGTATCGTTTCCCTGTCCTCGCAAACTCGCATCGGCACCCTCGTTACCGCAGCGATTTCATTCTCCACTCTCTATGATCGCGTCACTGGGAATGCAATCCCAACTATGAATAGGGAGACAGGTCGTGAAGCGAATACTCGTCATTTTGATTGTCGTTCTGAGCGCACAGAATGCGTGGGGCGCAGAAGCCAATACGAGCGATTCTTGCACAGCATCGGGTGGGCTTGTATTTGTCTGTGGCCCGGCGAATGCGGAAGACCTCGTGCTCGTACCCGACACGCACTGGGTCTTGTCAAGCGGCATGTTGCCCGGCGGCGGGATCTACCTAGTGGACACGCAGCGAAAGACCTGGTCGCAGAAATTCGACGGCCGCCCGAATGCTGTCGAACACGACGTCACGACCTATGGCCAATGTCCTGGACCGCCGGTTCTAGAGACCTTCAACTCCCATGGTATGCACATTCGCGCCGGCGCCGACAAGCACTCGACGCTCTATGTTGTGGGACACGGGGGCCGCGAAGCCATCGAAGTATTTGATGTAGATGCAAGCCTCGTGGAGCCAAAACTCACATGGGTCGGCTGCGTCCCCATGCCAAACAACTACGAGGCGAACAGCGTTGTGTCTTTGAATGACGGATCGTTGCTCGCAACAGTGCTCATGCATCCGGGACAGACCTATTCTGAGGTGTTCTCCGGAAAGATCACCGGTGCGGTCTATAAGTGGAAGAAAGGCTCCGAAGGATTCGAAAAGATCCCTGGGACCGAACTTCCCGGTAACAACGGCATCGAGATTTCGAACGACGAGAGTGAGATCTACGTCGTGTCCACAGGGCTCGGCTCAATCTCTGCTTTCTCTCACACCAATCCCGCGAAGTTGTTGCGTGCCACGAAAACCTTCGACTATGGCCCCGACAACATCCATATGACTGCCGACGGTCAGCTCATCACCGCGGGTCCCAGCCAAGTCGATCATGCTTGCGGCGAACTTGATCTTGCGAGCTTCGACCTCGGAGCGTTTGCATCTTGTCCGAAGGCCAGCGTCGTTGGTATCGTCGACCCGAGAACCATGAAAGAAACAAAACGCTTCACCCGGCCCGCCAACGATTCATTTAGCAATGCCACGATGGCGTTGCAGGTAGGCGATGATGTTTGGGTGGGAACGTTTCACGGCAATCGAATCGGGATCATGCCATCGGCTGACTAGCGAACAGAGACTCTTTTGAACGGGATCTGACCTGACTTCGCGGTCACATCAAAAAGGGCCGTGAATGAAGGTTTGAACCAGATCGTGGGACCCAGGTCGATGATCCCAACCGGTTCCGTAACTCGTTTGCCCGCTGGTGGAGAGTGAGAGTAAGCATCATAGGGGTATGGCGTCTGCCCGGTTCGGGGCTGATCGTTCAACGATGCGGGTTCTTCGTGGCACCGATACCCGGACGTCTTCAGGAAATGGGGCTTCTAATTCCTATTCTCCACCGTCACTTGCTTGCGTTCGCCTTCGAGAGCGGACTTACTTTGCAAGATCTTGTCGGCTTGGTGCTTTGGGGTGTAGTCCCGGGGTTCGCGCGCGACAGCGGGCGCAGGTGGAGAGGCCGAAGCCGGGGGCGTGT
The DNA here is from genome assembly GCA_047619425.1 of Myxococcota bacterium. GTDB lineage: Bacteria > Myxococcota_A > UBA9160 > UBA9160 > UBA4427 > DUBZ01. Next base: position 1,051 of record JBLHOB010000355.1, on the reverse strand, counting down.
GTCCGCATTCCGCGCAGTTCATTGTTCCCGCTCCTGAACGAGGTTGCGGAGTTTCGCAAGCTCAGCGTCGTATAGATGTATGCCTGTGTAGGTGATCACGGCGGACCATTCGTCCAAGGTTCGGTGGATGTCCGCTGCCGGTTCTCCCAAGGCCAATTGCGCCCGGGCGAGGGGACCGAATGCTCCCATCCCCATGCCGTAGGTTTTACGCGCCCCCATCAACGCCACCCCTTCCGCTGCCGCAGCACGCGCCTCGGCGAATTCACCCAAGCCGAAGTGGGCTGAGGACAATACGTCGAGGGCATCGGGCTCGAAACAGCCTGCGTCGCGCCGCTCCCGAATCAGCATGAGGGCTTCACGAGACAAGTCCAGATGTGCCTGGGCATTCCCCTCGATACCGAGCGCACGCGCGTGACCGATCCTTGCCGCAATGCCAGTCAATCCCCGTTGCTCTCCTGCGAGTTCGCGAGCGTCTCGCGCCCAGAGCGAAACTTTTGCTGTTTCCCCCTTCTGCTGAGCGATCATGATCTGGCACCACCGCGCCCAAACCGCCACTTCCGGGAACCCGTGTTCAAGCGCGAGCCTTCGGGACGTTTCGAAATGTTCGTCAATATCGATCGGGTCGCCGCGGAAAGCCTTGAAGGTTTGGCGCGTGTATTCGACGCCAACAAGCGGACTGAGCCCGCCGACGTCGGCGCCAAGATACGGATCTCCGTCAAGCAATGGTTCGAGCGCATCGCATACGGCGAGAACTTCTTCGACGACTCCGCCGTGCCAGTAGGCGTAGATCACGTATGCGCCGGTGCCGCAGCGCAGTGCGAGGTTGTCGGTTTCGTCCGCGATGCGCGCGGCTTCGACCGTGTAGCGGATGTAGTCCTCGGTATAACCGAGCGAGATGCCGCGAAAGCCACCGTAGTTTGCAAGAAGTGCAGCGAGGGATTCCTTGTCGCCAGCGCTTTCCGCCAGCGCTCGTGCTTCCTCGAACACTTGCTCGCACTCTGCCTCTGAAAGCCCCTGCCGCCAACCAATACCGAGGACTTGGGCCGACGCC
>JBLHOB010000354.1:0-4268 GCA_047619425.1 Myxococcota bacterium | reverse complement strand
AGGATTGGCGAGCACGACCCAAACCGGCGGAAAGTCGGGCTGGCCCACCACCTGTTCACCCACTCCCCCGACCCAACTCGGGCCTCGGGCCAGAAAAAACGGAACATCCGCTCCGAGCTTCGCGGCGAGCTCGATGAGCGCCGGTTTTGAGAACGCATCCGGGTAGCGTTCGGCGAGAAATCGCAAAATGGCACCTGCGTCACTCGATCCGCCCCCCATGCCGGCTCCGGCGGGGACCAACTTCTCAAGCCGAATCGAGAGGTCTGCCCGCAATCCTGCACCCGTAAGAAAGGCCCGAGCGGCACGCACCACGAGGTTCTCCCCCGTTTCGGGTATGCCCGAGGCCCCGGGAAGCGCCTCGTCGCAGCTCACACGGAGCTCGATTTCGCTCACTTCGCCCGCGCCTTCCCCCAAAATCTCGATCGAAAGACGGTCGGCGAGCGCAACCGGGACAAACAGGCTTTCGAGCAGGTGGTAGCCGTCGGGACGAATGCCGACGATGCGGAGCCCGAAGTTCAGCTTGGCTGGAGCCAGTACGAGATGCGACTCAGTCACGAAGACCCTCCACGGCTAGAAGCAAACGAATGTTGCTGAAACGGGAGAAGAAAAAGAAAGAACGAAAAAAGAGAAATACGATGCCGGCACTTCGCCCGGAAGATCACGCGGTGGCTGCCGACGCACTCGACGCCAAACGCGAACTAGAGCGCAACGAAATGCGAATGCAGCTCGTACAAAAGGTTGTCGATCAAGTTGAGTTCGGCATCGTCGAGATTGCTTGCGGTCTTGGCGCGCAGCATCTTGAGCGTATCAATGGTGTGTCGCGCCATCAGCAAGTCGGGCTCGGCTGCGGGAGCACCATCGGGACCGTTCACGAGCCCCATCTGGTAGAGAGCCGAGGTCGAAAGCGAGAGCACGAACGTCGAAAAATCGATCGACGGAAGCTCGCCTGCCTTGGCCCCAGAGCCTTGCGACTTCGCTGCATCGTTTGTTGATTCGTCACTCATTGACTGCGTCCTGACCTGCATAAGGCAACGGCGTCCAGTCGGCACTTGCTTCGCTTTTTTCTTCGCTTACTTGTGTCGCCTCTGGCTCGGCCTGCTTCGCGGCAGCTGCGTCGAGTACCGCCATTTCACGATGCGCGGCCGATAGCCTTTGTCCAACGGTATAGGTCGTCCCCACCGCCATCAAGCACAACGCGAAGGGCAAAAATCCGAACACTGAGCCCGCAACCAGCACGCCCATTCGCTCGCCGCGCTCGAGCATGCCACCGGGCAAATGCTCGATATGCAGCTCTGCACGGGCCTTCGCGTAGGACGTCACAACCGTGCAAATGAGCACGTAGGAGGTCAATACGGCCCAACCGAGCTCGCCTGCACCGCTGAAGTAGAGAATAATTCCGAGCAGCACTGCCATGTCGACGAAGCGATCGAGCGTCGAGTCGAGAAAACCACCGAAGGTCGTCGAGATCTTAAAGTGGCGCGCAACGACACCGTCGACCAGATCAAACAGACCGCTCAAAAACAGCACAACGCCCGCAACCCGCAACTCACCCATCGCAAAGAACGCCGCAGCAAAAACGGACACTGCGGCACCACAAACGGTGAGCCAGTCGGGGTTAATGGGTCTGTAGAAAAGAAAGGGAAACAGCGCGTGCACGACGCGATCGACGCGATGTCCCATCTTCTCCTTGATCACCGCTAGACCTCTTTAAAGAGCGGCGGCGACAGCGGGTTCGGAGGTGCTTCGTTCGGCACTTCTGAAGGAGTCTCAATCGGCGTAAACACCGGTGTTGCGGCGACGGTCTCTTCGACCACCGGCTCTTCTACAACAACGGGTGCTGCGGCTTCGGGCGCGTCGCCTTCTGCTGCAGCAGCAGCGGCGGCTGCGGCTTCGGCAGCCGCTTCCTCTTCACCCGGGATATAAACTTTGCTGGAGACGTCGGGCAGATCAGCAAGATAGCCGTCCCTGTCCGGGTTGCTTAGCCAACCCTTTCGTCGTTGCAGTCGGTTGTCAAATTTGAGCTTGTCGAGAGAACCTCGTTCCATGGTTCGCACCGGTCCTTTGTTGAAAATCTTTGTTGGATGTTGGGTTTTTGTTGTTTGGCGATGCGGTTGATGATGTCGCTCGGTTCGCGCGATTTTCTTGGGGAACCGAGGACCCGCGGCCGGCAGCTTAGCAGATTGACATTACAACGAGAGGTCTTGTAGTTTGCCCGTCCCAATCGCGTGTCTGAAGGGACCAACTAACGTGTCCAAACGCTCATTTTACCGATCTGACCCCGTGCGCTCGTTTGGCCAAATGGCTTGCCGGCGCCCCAAAACGGCCTCCAGCGACAGCTCGGTGGCCGTCGTGCCCCGCCACGCCAGCAAATGGGTCCTTTTCGGCCTGATTCTGGCTGCCGGGATGGCCGTTTCGTGCAAGGAGAAGGCCCCGCTCTTTGTCGATGTGCCGCCCGCCGAGGAGCTCTACGAACAGGGCCTTGAGATCCTCAAAGGCAGACGCGTCTATTACATCTTCCCGACCGTCGAATACGACGAAGCGATCGAGACCTTTCAGACGATCATCGACAACTATCCCTACCACGAGCTCGCGGTCCAGGCCGAGCTGCGGATCGCCGACACCTACTTCGAAGACGAGCGCTACGACGAGGCCCTGTCGTACTACCGCTCTTTTTCCGATCTCCACCCCCAACACGAACTTGTGCCCTATACGGTGCTGCGCGCGGCCCTTTGCCACTACAAGCAAATCCATTCGATCAACCGCGATCAAACGGCCACCCGCGAAGCGCAGATCTACCTCGAGAAGCTGATTCGCGAGCACCCCTACGCCGAAGAAACACGCGAAGGCGAGACTCTGTTGCGCGAACTGCGCACGCGACTGTCGCGACACATGATGGAAATGGGCGACTTCTATCTAAAGCGCGACGAGTTCCAGTCCGCCGCCGAGCGCTATCGCACTGTGCTCAACGTGTATCCCGGACTCGGACTCGACGCAGAGGGCCTCTTCAAGCTTGGCGTGTGTTACGAGAACATGATGCGCAAAGACGAAGCGCGGCGCCTGTTCCACGTCGTCGTGGCCAACTATCCAAAATCGGACATCGCCGACGAGGCCTCGGAGCGCATCGCAGCGTCCAACTAGGAGTCTGCCCCAAGACTCTCGCGTATCGTTTTGCCCGAAGGCGCAACGCATCGAGTTCGCGCAGCCAGGTGCTTCGTCGTCGCGACTTTACGCTCGACCGCGATGTCGGTCCAATCCACCGATGAGAGCAACCATTTTCGCACCGCTTGTGCGATTCTCCACTTGCGGGCATCCGTAGTTGAGACCAACTTTAGCAACACGACCCTACGGCAGGAGCAAAGCTTACGTGGAGCAACCCACCAGCCAACCGACTCGGCCCACCGCCGTCGTACGATCCGTTCGCATGACCCCTCGCGAACGCGAGGCGTATGCCCGCGGGCGCAGTCTTTTTGAGCGCGGCGACGTCGAGCCAGCACTCGAAGCGCTGAGCGAGCTCGTTGAAACCCGAGAAAATTTCGCCGACATCCACTACATGATGGGCGTCCTATTTGATCAACGCGGAGATGCCGATGCCGCCGGGCGAAGCTTGCGACGCGCGATCGCACTGAACCCCGGCTATGCCGAAGCCCTGCTCGCGCTGGCCAGCGTCTGCGAGCGCGAAGGCGACTACGACCGCTCTCGCGAGCTGGCGGAGCGCGCCTCGGCAAGTGCGCGCAGCGGCCCGGGTACAATGGATTCAACCACCCGCGGCAAGCTCGCCAACTTGCAAGCCGCCGTCGGCGATGCCTATGCCGAAGTGGGTGAAATGCGCGAGGCCGTCGAGGCCTACCGCAAAGCACTCGAACGCTGCCCAAACTTTCACGACATCCGCCATCGACTGGGGGTCGTGCTGCGCGAGCTCGGCCTGCCCGACCAGGCGCTGCGTGAATTCAAGCGCGTCTTGCGAGGCAACCCCGGCCTGCTCGACGCACACGTCCAACTCGGACTCACCTATTATTCCCTTGGCCGTGGCGAGGATGCGCTCGAGCGCTGGGAAGCTGTGCTTCGCCATGACCCCGGACGCGATGACGCACAGATGTATCGGCGCCTTGTACTCTCGAAGCGCGAGGCGAATGCGGCGGCAGCGGCAGCGGCAGCACAAGAAGCCAGTGCCGCGCCTGACACAGCCCCGGCAGTGCCCACGGAAGTTGCAGCTGTACCCCTCCAAGCTTTTGCGGCCCCGGCGAGATCACCGTTGCGCCCGCCAGTGT
>JBLHOB010000353.1:0-4276 GCA_047619425.1 Myxococcota bacterium | reverse complement strand
AGTTGCGCCGGGTAGACCAAGTGAGGCGCGATTTTATCGCCAATGCATCCCACGAACTTCGCACGCCACTTACCTCGATCGGGGGCTTCGCGGACACCCTTGCCTCTGGAGGCGCCACTCCTGAAGAGGAAGCCAGCTACCTCGACGTTATCGTGCGCAACGTTAAGCGGATGTCTGACTTGATCGATGATCTCCTGGCGCTGTCGAGAATTGAAAGCGGAGCGTCGCAACTTGAGCTTGTGCAACTCGATGCGTCGCATGTAGCCAAGAGCGTGCTCGTCGATTTTGGACCCCGCTTCGCCGAAGCATCTATTGATGCGAACTTGGACGTTCGCGGCGACGGCCAATGCATCGCAGACCGCGGGGCGCTCGAACAGATTCTTGCGAACCTAATCGGAAACGCGGCGCGCTACTCAAACGCGGGTGCGCAGGTCGACGTGACGCTTGAAACGAAAGGAGCACAGCTTGAGATCCGTGTATCGGACACGGGTATTGGCATCCCGGAACAAGACCTCGAACGCATCTTCGAACGCTTCTATCGCGTTGATGCAGCGCGCTCCCGGGTACTCGGTAGTACGGGACTCGGCCTTTCAATCGTCAAGCATCTGGTCGGGGCGATGAACGGTGAAATCTACGTGGAGAGCCGCTTGGGCCAGGGGTCTACGTTCGTTTTTAGGTTGCCAGTCGCGTAGCCGAACGCTTGCCATCACTCCCTTCAGTCGCGCGCTTTTGACGGTATGGCAATGCTCACTTCTTGATGCTGCGGTTTTGCACGGGGGGCTGTGTAGGCCCAAGGCCGGTTAGGTGGGGGCGAGACCCTAGAGAACAACTCCCACCTGTCGCGCTTGCGCGAGAAGTTGTCCATCGGCGCTCCAAATTTCGCCGTCCTCTTCTAGGTATCCGCCCTGGACGGCGCGCGTCGTAAAGTCGACAAGTACGAATGCGTCGGGTGGAAGGCTCGCCAAGGCTTCGGGAGCGAGGATATGAACCGTGAGGTCGACCGTCGGCACCCCGGCAACGGTCGGCGGCATGTCACTCGATGTGAAAACTGCTGGCGGCCAGGCGTCACTGATCGCCGCAATCTCGGCAGTGTCCCACGGACGTGGCTCGGCCAGGCGAATCCAACCGCCCGTTCGTGCTTCGCGCGTTCTCGCTTCTTCGGAGAAGGGAGCCGGCCCAATTGCAAACCTCTGCTCGTAGCGGTCGTGAAGCGGTGGCATGTTGCGGTCAGTTGGGATCTCTCGCGCTTTGCATGCCTCAGGCGGTGGGACGTCAGGCATTACGGCATGAACGAAGCCGTCCATCTCTCGTGGCACTGCGTGAGCGGCGGTTGCAAGTGCCTGGAGTTTGCCGTTCTGTACGAGACGCGCAGTCACCGTCGTGACAGTACGACCGACACGCTCGACGATCGTCTCGACATGAGCCGGCCCCTCCTGGGGGGGGCGCAAGAAGTGGATGGTCAGCGAACGCAGAGGGCGGTTGAGGTCTGCGACCGCGTGATCCGCGGCCTTGGCGAGAATCGCCGCAACATAGCCGCCGTTGGGGCCGCGAATGATCCACCAGCCTCGATTGATATTGACGTCGTAGTGGCCAACGCCGTTGGGTGTGATTGCTGTGTCCTGATCGAATCGATTTTGCATGAGCGCAGTATAGTCGTCCGGGCCGCATCGTACTCTCGCGTTTGCCGACTGATACTTGTCTGAAGCCGGCCCGCCCCGGCCACCCGCCTGTCGTCGCGCGAATGGTCGTGGTAAACAATTCGGGACTCGATGACTATGATGACCGTAATAGAGGGACGTTGGAAGGCTGACTCGATGAATCTGCGATCGGTACTCGTCACTGGCGGTGGCTCAGGCATTGGAGCGGCCCTGGCGCAAGTTCTTGCAAGCCGCGGCTGCGAGGTGCTCATCTCCGGACGGCGTCGAGATAAGCTCGATTCGGTTGCCTCGACATCGAATCGCATCACGATTTGCGTGGGAGATGTCAACGACCCGGCGCATCGACAAGAGCTCGCTGCGAAGTTGTCCATACTCCCGGAACCTCGTGCGGTATTTCACGGTGCGGGTTACTTCCAGGCCGGGCGCTTGAACGACCTTAGCCAAGCGGATTGGCGACGCTCTTTCGAAACCAACGTCGAGGCGCGATGGGCGCTTTCGCGAGATTGCGCTGATCTCCTGCTTGGTGGACGCCTTCTCTTTATCGGGTCGGACGCGGGCGCAAATCCACGACCTGGTGCTGCGGCCTATTCGATCGCGCAAGCAGCTTCCGAAACACTTCGACGAGCGCTACAGGCAGAATGGGCGGATCGCGATACCGCGGTAGGCGGCTTCAAGCCTGGGCTCGTCGACACTGACATGGTTCGAGGCTTCATGGCGATGCCGGAGAAAGATTTCCCCTCGCGCAGTGTCTACGAACAGTATATGTCCAATGGCCAGATCGTCGGGCCCGAAGTGATCGCGTGTTTCGCGGCATGGCTGTTGCTCGATGTTTCGGCTTCGCGTTTTTCGGAAACCGAATGGGATATTCGCGACGTTGATCACCAACCCGAATGGCACGAGGGTGCGCTCTATCCGGAATCCGCGACTTCGAACCCTGGAGACCCAGACGAGCATTGATCGTGACCGGTGGAGAGAGCTAGACGTCTTCGCACTGGCGGGATTCCCGTGTGATTTGTACTGCGTCACGCTTCGAATACACCCGCTACGAAGCTGCGATGCGTTCGCCGGTTTCGACTTGGCGTCGGTAAATGCCAAGATGGCACTCGCTGCAGCGCAGCAATACGCGTCTATGCATTAGAGCTGCAAGAAACCGCTCGGCGTAGGAGTCGGAAGCGAGTGATGTCGTGTCGCTCAAGCGTATTTAGATGGGGTCGCTCTGCGTCGACCCAAGTAGATTGAATCCATTTGAATTTGAAACTTGCATATGTGCGCAGGTGTAATAATTTGATTCGATGGTTCCATCAAATGATTTAGCGACTTTCTGCGCTACCACATTCGAAGAACCCCTCGAACCTTAGCTTTATCAGTCGATTTGAGACCCTTTGCAGGTCGCACTTGTTGCGCATCTTGCAGCGAGTGGAGAGTCGCTGACGGTGACCGAAGCCTCGCGTTGCTCAATCGAGCGGGTGTTCTTCATGCAGAGAAGCAGGGCCGCGAGATGTACTACCGCCTCGAAGTCGGAGAGCTTGTCTCAATACTGCGCGGCATCGCCGGCGTCCTCGAAGAATGTTTGGAGCAAAGTCAACAAGCCACCGTCTAGCGCGCCCAGCAAAGGACGAAAGCAATGAAATGCATCCACCTGCACGTCACGGTTGAAGAGACGAAGTTGGAAAGACACTTGGCTGTTACTCCGATTCGGAAATGTACTGGACGGCCGACCCACAAGGCGTGGGTTGGGAGAGGTTCCAATCGTTCGGCGAAATCAACGAGCACGGTGCCAAGGCCGAAGAAGAACTCGCGAGTTACACCAAGAGGTTTAGCCAAGAGAGCGAAGCGAAGCGTTCTCGCACGAAGGCACGCTTTATGACGGCCGACAAACAGGTCCCCTCCGCCGAGATGGGAACGTTCACCACGTATCTCTCGCTCTGGGTCTTTCTTGCGATTGTTGCTGGCTTGGTTGTCGGCGGTGTCGCGCCTTGGGCTTTTGCTTGGCTGCGGGTATTCGAGGTGGGGAGCGTCAATCTCGCCATCGCCGTGTTGGTGTGGTTCATGATCTTTCCAACGATGGTGAAGGTCGACTTCTCGCGATTGGGAAGTGCATCCGGCTGGGGCAAGGGGCTCGCGCTTACGCTTACGACCAACTGGCTGATCAAGCCCTTTACGATGACGGCATTTGCGACGGTATTCCTTGCCGGTTTCTTTGCTCCCTGGATCCCGCCCGAAGAGGCCAGAGGCTACATCGCAGGTTTGATTCTGCTTGGCGCCGCTCCATGCACAGGAATGGTTTTCGTCTGGAGTCGGTTAACCGATGGCGACCCCGTCTTTACCGTCGTGCAGGTTTCAATCAACGATCTCGTATTGCTGGTCGCCTTTGCTCCGCTGGTTGCGTTTTTGCTTGGCGTGGCCGATGTGACCATTCCATGGACGACGTTGCTACTCGCAACCGCTGTGTTTGTGGTGCTTCCATTGGGAGCGGGCTTTTTTGTGCGCAAGTATTTGCTCGCCAATGGCGGGCTGGGGCGCGTTGAGCAGTTCGCAGACCGCTTCGCGCCACTGACGTCATACGGCCTATTGGTGCTGGTCATGGTGCTGTTCGGCTTGCAGGCGGAATCCGTCAT
>JBLHOB010000352.1:0-4285 GCA_047619425.1 Myxococcota bacterium | reverse complement strand
GCACGAGGTTCGACGACTGCCAATTTCCGAGGCAAGGCTTTTGCCGGACCGAGAGCCCGTCGCCTGTGGAGTGACGGCACCACCGTTTCGCGCCTGCGATCGCGGGGGTTCAACGGACCGTGCCAATCGTTGCATCTGGATGCTACGACTTCGTGAGCATCGCCATCGCTGCCGGTGGGAAGTTTTTTGCGAAGGCAGCTTTAGAGGCCGGACGCTCGGCAGTCATCGCGAGGTAGTCCGCGAGTCGTGGAGCAAGCTCAATCCCGACAAATTGCGCCCAGTTCAAACACGAGACGATCAGAATATCTACAGCGCTGAATCGCTTTCCCATCATGAATGTGTCGATCGCCTCCAACCAGCTTTCCACTACGCGAGATTGGCGAAGGAAGTATTCCCGCGCGGCATCAACGGCTACTTGGGAAGCCCCATAGACTTCGGGCAAGCCTTCATGCCGGCGGATCACGTAGAGCGGTGCGTCCATCTCACTCATGGCGAAGAAACACATTTCGTCGAAGCGAGCACGTTCAGCGGTTCCGGGGGTTGGGACGAATACCAAGTCGGACGGAAAGCGGTCAGCGAGGTAGTGCACGATGGCGGCACTTTCGCCGATCACGACACTTCCGTGCTCGAGGATTGGTACCTTGCCGCGAGCGCTGACCTGCAAGAAGTCGGGGCCTTCCATCGTGTCAGTGCGAGGAATAATCTCTCGGGTTTCATAGTCGAGGCCAAGTTCGGCGAGCATCCAATGAACACGGATGGTCCTCGTCGTGCCAACTCCCCAGACGCGAAGGGGCGAATCGTTACGCATGGCATCGCTCTTGGCGGTGCTCATGGTGTTGATCCCAGCGCCCCTGCGGCGCGCAGTTTCGCGATCTCCTCGCCGGCAAAGCCCAACTCGCCGAGAACTTCGTCCGTGTGTTGTCCAAGCATAGGGGCGGGGCGTGAGATCTCCGACGGGGTGCCGTCCATGCGCTCGGCTGGGCGAGTTTGTCGGATGGTACCGGCGACCGGGTGTTCGTCTTCGATGATGATGCCGTTGGCTTGGACCTGCGGGTCGAGGTGCACGACATCGCGGGTGAGTACGGGTGCGCAGGGTACGTCTTCGCGGTCGAGTACTGTGAGCCAGTGCTGCGTCGACTGGGTGCTGATCACCTCCGCCATCAGTTCGAGGCGCTCTTTGGCATTTTTGACGAGCCCGGCTGTGTCGGAGAAGCGCGGATCGGTGAGCCACTCAAGCCGCTCGGCTCCCCGACAAAACCCCTCCCATTCGCGATGGGCAACCGTGCTAACCACGACGTATCCATCGGTGGTGTCGTAGATGAGGTCGCGCCGCGCGACGGGCTTGGGCTTTGACAGGCCTTCGGCAACGAAGGTGTTGTACGCCATGCCCTCGGGCCAGACGAATGCAAGCACAGCGTCGAGCATCGACAGGCGCACATGTTGCCCCACGCCGGTGCGCTCGCGAGCGAGTAGGGCGGCAGTGATGTTCTGGGCAGCGGTGAGTGCCGTGACTTTGTCGGGCACGATTACGCGAACGAGTTTGGGGCGCTCGCCAACACCGCCTTGAATTTCGGCCAGGGTGGACATGCCTTGAATCAACGGATCGTAAACACGCTTGTGGCTGTATGGACCCTCTTCGCCGAAGCCCGAAATTGATACATAGATTAGTCTCGGATTGAGGGCGCGAAGTTCGGGCTCGCCGAGTCCCATGGCTTCGGCAGCACCGGGACGACTGTTTTGAATAAAGACGTCGGCTTCACATACCAGACGTTTCAGCGCCGCGACGGCTTCGCTGTTCTTTAAGTCGAGGACCACCGAGCGCTTGCTGCGATTGGTCGTCACGAATGTGGGAGACAGCCCGGGAAGCCCACCCATGTGGCGCAGGATGTCTCCGCTCGGCGGTTCGACCTTGATGACGTCGGCACCTTGGTCGGCAAGGATTCGCGTCGCAAGGGGGCCGGAGATCACTTGGGTGATGTCGATGATTCGAAAGCCGGAGAGTGCACCTGGCATGGTTGGTTCCTCGTAGATCGTGTTGCGGAGGCTCCGTATGAGTGGGTGGGTTCTTCGGAAGCCTGCTAGGGAAGAGCGCAGCTTGCAGCGCGGCTTGAGATGCCAATGCCACGACGCGAGGAGCGAATGGCGTCACGGTCGTAGCCGTTGGTGCAGTAGCCGATTGAGATCCCCGTCTCGGGGTCGCCCCAGCCAATTTGGCCTCCCGCGCCACCGTGGCCGAAGGCGAGCGCGGAGTTCGTATGACCGAACCCGCGATAGTTGCGCGCTTTGTCACCCGCGATGATCAGACCCAGCGCGCGGTTCGCATGCTTTTGAAACACGATATCGGTTAGGTCATGTGAGCGAATCTCTCGTGCCATCGCGATGGTCTCTGGCTTTAGAACGGCTTCGCCTTCGAAGGCACGGCCTCCGTTGAGGAGCGCTTGATAGAAAAGCGCGAGATCGGCTGCAGTCATGGTGCCGCCGCCTCCCGGGATCCCGGCGACGCGGTGATCGGCCCGATTAAACTTTTGAATGTTCGCCTCGGTGACTTCGGTAACCGGAGGTGCGGGCAAGCCCATTCGCTCGTAGTCGGCGTCGGTGAGTTCGGCACCCACATGGGTAATGTCGGCGAGGCGATGATGCTCGGCTTCGGGCAAACCAACCCAAAGACTTTCTAGGCCCAAAGGCAGAGCGACGCGCTGCCTGATGAAGTCGTCGTAGCGCATGCCCGAGCGTCGCTCGATGATGTCCGCGACCACATACATACTCGACGAGGGGTGATAGATAAACCGAGAGCCCGGTTCGTAACTCAGTCGCCACTTGGCAAACGTCTTGGCGCGTGCATCAAGGTCGTAGAAAGCGGGTGGGTAAAAGGGAGCCGTCGGGAAGCCCGCAGTATGAGTGAAGAGTTGCTCGACGGTGACGATGTCCTTCCCATTGCTTGCGAACTCCGGGATGATGTCAGCCACGATCTCGTCCAGGGACAGCTTGCCTTCCTCGATCAAGATCCATGCGGCGGCCGACGTGACTGCTTTGGTGCATGAGAAAACGCAGTAGAGGGTGTCGTCTGTTGCGGGTTTCTCGGTGCCCTCGAACAGAGCCGAGCCAAAGGTTCGCATCCCGGCGAGTTGACCGTTGCGCGCGACCGCGACTTGAACCGAGGGCAGCAGGCCTTCCTTTACTTCCTTCTCGGCTCGATCGAACACAGCTTCGAGTTTTTCGGAGTCGATGCCTACGCTTTCGGGTGTGCTCGCGAGGTACTTGGAGTTGGGCATGTGGTCACCTTTCATGAAGTGAATCGTCGTGTTCTAAACAATACCCGCTTTGCCGAGAGCGTCGTGAACCTCAAGGTCTTCGAGTGCCGCCTCTGCGCGTTTGAGAAAGGCTTCGGCGAAAACGTTGCGTGCTCCCGTAGCTCCGTCGGGAAACATTACGATCTGGCAACAGGCGGGCACCGAGTAAGCCGCGTGAAGGCGGTGCGATGTCCACGCCTGCTCAGGTGAAATTACAGGTCCGCCCATCGCTTTCAGTGCATCGACGTAGTGGCGGAGAAGGTCGCGTTCATGGGCGCGGCGATCTTCGATCCCCATGGCCATGACAAGCAGGTAGCCAACATCGCGCATCGGAGTGCTGACGTTGATGATCCCCCAGTCGAGAAAGCCCGTACGACCGTGATCGTCAAATAGATTGCCGATGTGGGTGTCGCCGTGGATTACGGTTTGAGGACCTTGCTGCCAAAGTGCATGCAGGGCTGGGCGGTGCTCGATGTAAAGGGCTGCGTGCTCGGCGAAGCAATCGCTCAGGCGGTCGCGGTGGTTGTCGAGGCCGTATTGCAACATCACGGCTCCGTAGTCGCTCTCCATCGGCGGTGGCACCCAGGCCGCGCGCTCAGCTCGCACGTTGGCGGATGAAAACTTTGCGTGTAGATCCGCGAGGTCTTCGAGGGCCCCCGCCGTCGCTTCGGGCGTGAGCCCAACGCGACCATCTGGAATGGTGCACCGCGTCGTGACAAGGTCCTCGATCAATAGAACGAAGGCCTCACCTTGCTCGTCGTGTTCCGCAACATAGGTTTTTGGAACGCGCAGTTTGAGGTCGGGGGCCATGTCGCCATAGAAGCGGACTTCACGGGGGCCCATGCCTGTCTCGGCAATGAGGCCGCGGCGTTTGGGACTGCTTGGAAGCATCTTGCAGAAGAACGTTGCGGGTGCGCCGGCTGGCTCGTCATACAGAACGTTGAGCCGAGCATGGCTATTCGTCATCTCGGTGCGTGCGATGACCTCGACTGCGG
>JBLHOB010000351.1:0-4319 GCA_047619425.1 Myxococcota bacterium | reverse complement strand
TCCATTTCGTGGAGCTGCCCGACGGCACCTCTTGCGTTGACCGCTTGTCATTCTCATTCTTATTGTCATGGGCGAGGGTGATGGTTGCTTGTGACGGGATCATGGCGATCTGTACCGTGACGTTGTCGGGGCCGCCGTTTTCGTTGGCCAGGTTCACCAGAGTTTGCGCCGCGTTTTGCGGTGATTCCGACTGCACGCACTTGGCGATCTCGGAATCTTTCACCGGGCCCGTCAGTCCGTCGGAGCAGAGAATGAAAAAGTCGCCTTGTGCGACGAGAACCTGAGCCACGTCGATCTCCACTTCGGGCTCGACTCCAACGGAGCGCAGAATTTCGTTTCGGCGGGGATGGACTTCGGCTTCTTCCGCTGTGATGAGGCCGCGTCGCACCATCTCGCCGACGACGGAGTGGTCTTGGGTGATTTGTTCGAGGCCGGCAGCGTGGAGTCGGTATGCGCGACTGTCACCGACGTGCCCGACCCAGACGTTGCCTTCGATGTCAAACAGCAATGCGACGACCGTAGTCCCCATGCCGCGCAGCTCGGGGTCGTCGATGGACTGCTGGTGAACTCGAGCATTGGCCGCAGCGAGTGCATCGTAGAGGGTGTCGGGGGAATCGGCGGAAGACGCTTTGAAGACTTCGCCAATCGTCTGGGTCGCTAGCCGACTCGCGGTAGCGCCGCCGCGATGGCCGCCCATTCCGTCGGCGACGACAAGCAGTCGGTCACCGCGAGGCGTCTTGAATTCGTCGACGTAGTCCTGGTTGCTGGTGCGGACTTTGCCGACATCGGTCAAAGACGCGCTCTCGATCAACCCAGGATCGATGCCACTCATTGTTCGAACACCCGGTCGCTCTCCCTCGGCCGACATTGCTCGGCTCCGATTCGTAGGTCCACTGCGTTACCCCAGCCTCGCCAAGCTTAGTCCAACTTTGTGAACCACAGCCCCGATATCGCGATTGAATTGAATTGTTTCGTGGGACACGGGCCTCATCCGGGTCGGACCGCAAGCCGATAGTGTCCTGTGAAGCTGGTTTAATTTGGGACAGAGCGCCGCCAACCCAAAAGACGGCCGCTCGCTCATTTTGTGAGAAACGTTTTGGCTCGAACGGATACCGCTCCTCGGAGGTGACCCGCGATGACACTCCTGATGCTGCTCCTTGCCGCGATTGGCTTTATTGTGATCGCGACAGCCAAGTTCGAACTGCATCCCTTTCTCGCCCTGCTGCTCGCGGCGATGGGCTTTGGTTTGTTGGCGGGCATGCCTGCAGCGGACGTGATTGCCGCAATCAATAAGGGCTTCGGCGGAACGATCGGAAGCATCGGGATTGTGATTTTGGCGGGTTCCATCATTGGTACCTATCTCGAGCGATCGGGAGGAGCGTTGCGAATTGCGGAGCGGATGCTCGCAATTTCGGGCGAACGCCATGTACCCGCAGCGATGGGTGTCATTGGTTGGTTGGTTTCCTTGCCTGTATTTTGCGACTCGGGCTTTGTGATTCTTTCGTCGTTGAATCGTGCACTGGCCAAGCGCGCCGGCGTGACACTGTCCACCGGTGCAATCGCTTTGAGCCTCGGCCTCTATGCGACTCACACCATGGTGCCGCCGACGCCGGGGCCGGTCGCGGCTGCGGGGATCCTGGGTGCGGATCTCGGGCGCGTCATCGGCTGGGGGTTGTTAGTGAGCGCAATCGCCTTGGCGGCCGGATGGTTCTTTGCCGTGACGGTGGCTTCGCGGGTCCACATCGATCCGTCCGCGGGTGAGCCCGAAGATGTGCCCGTACTCGAAGACATTTCACAGGCTCCCAGTGCAGGACATGCGCTGTTGCCGATCCTAGTACCCATTGCACTGATCGTTGCTCGATCCATCGCAATGCTGCCCCATCACCCGCTGGGTGATGGCAGCGGCGTTGCGGCGATTGAGTTCTTGGGGCATCCGGTCGTTGCGTTGCTGGTGGGGGTGGCGATTGCGTTTACGCTGCCGCGCGCCTCTGCTTCGGGCCAGACTGGCGCAAGTGGTTGGGTGGGGGACGGCATCGTCGCGGCCGGCTCGATCATCGCGATCACCGGTGCTGGCGGTGCCTTTGGCAAAGTCTTGCAAGGCTCGGGCATCGCGGATGTTATGGGTTCGAGCATGGCGGATGCACAACTTGGGATGTGGCTGCCCTTCCTAATCGCGGCGGGGATCAAGACCGCTCAGGGTTCGTCGACGGTCGCGATCATTACGACTGCGGGCTTGCTCGCACCGTTACTTGAATCCTTGGGTCTCGACTCCCCAACGGCTCGGGCATTGGTTGTCGTCTCGATCGGCGCTGGCGCAATGGTGGTCTCACACGCAAACGACAGTTACTTCTGGGTGGTCACGCAGCTGTCGGGCATGGATCTGCGCACGGGGATTCGCCTGCAGACTCTCGGCACCTTGGTCGAAGGGACTACGGCGGCCTGTGCGGTGTGGCTGATCAGCTTGGTTGTGCTGTAGCGACTGTCCGTTTGGCGAAGTCTCTCTATGGGCTAGGGGCTCGGCGTCACACGTTTGTGTTTGAGTAACTCGCGAATCAAACGATCCGGCCAGTTGGTCGTCATGCCTGAGGTTCCCATCTCGATGGCGCGCATCATGTCGGCGTCGGACTTGATGCGCCACGCGCGGATCGAAAGCCCCTGGGTCTGAACGTAGGCGACAAGGTCGTGACTCAAGTCTTCCGAGGCAAAGGCGACTTGATCGAAGCCGGAAACAACCGCGCGATCGACTACTTGTTGTTGCAACTCAAGATTGGATCGAACCTTGGTGCCGCTTGCTTCGGCGCGTAGGCGGGTTAGATCGCGCACCAACAGGCCGGTCGGGATGTGGGGTGCTTGGGCGTGAGCCCGCACGACCTGTTCGCGTTCAAACGACGTAAAGCGCACTCGGTCTTGCAGGCCGTAGGCTTCGATCTGGATAAGGGCGAGGGCGACAAGGTCGCGGTCTTTGCTTTTGAGTTCGACGTGGTAGCGAAAGGTGTCGCCGAAGTTCTCGAATAGCGCGGCCAGGGTGTTGAGCTTGGTCCCGGCGAAGGTTTCTTCGGCTTCGGGGTGGGTGCGATCAAACCACGAGCCGATGTCCATCTCAAGGAGATCCGCGGCTTCGTAGTCTCGTACCTTTCCTCGGACCCCAGTTTTTTCTTTTAGGGAGGAGTCGTGATACAGCACGACCACGTCGTCTTTGCTTAGTTGAATGTCGAGTTCGACGTCAACCACTCCCAGGTCGCGCGCCTTGTCATAGGCGGCAATCGTGTTTTCGGGTGCGTAGGCGGAAGCCCCGCGGTGAGCGATGACTTGAAACGGCGTAGGGAAGGGTTGCGGCACAGGGGTCCCCGCACAGGCGAAAAGGGCCAGCGCAAGGCTGGCTGTAAGAATCGAAACCCATGATGGGCGGGCGCTGTGGCGAGCCCCGTGGAACAAACGTTTGAGGGTGTGCGCGGTGGATACAGACATTTATCGAACGGCTCCAAGTTCTTTGAGTTCGGCGAGCAGCGCCTTGCCTTCGGACTTTGCGCTGTTGAGGCCGAGGCTTCGTTTGCCGCGGTTGCTGTGCTTCATCGAGAAGTTGATGTTGTGAGTGTTGTCCTCGCCGTCCCACCTGCACGAAGCCGCGTTGCCCGTTACTGGGTGCTCGATGTTGATGCCGTCCGCCGCCCGGTCGGCAAGCATCGCACTCGAACCGTCGAGCTTGTGCTCGCTAGTCCTTTGGCAAGCCCAAGATCCGCTCCGCGATGATGTTGCGTTGGATGTTCGGTGTCCCGCCGCCGATCACCGTACCGTGAAAGTTAAGGGCCGACTTTTGCCACTCGCCACTTTCCGCGGCTTCGCTTCCAAGTAGCCCCATCGCGACATCGGCCATCTCGATTTCGAGGGGGCCCCGTAGCCACTTGTTGACTGAGGTTTCACTCGACGGGCTTTTGCCTTGAAGTTGGTTCGTGAGGTGCCGCATTCCGTTTAGCCGCATGGCAGAAATACGGCATTCAAAGCGGGCCAACTTGCGGCGCAGGCTCGTGTCTTCAAGGGCAGGGCGGCCGTTTTTTGTGGAATTGCGCGCAAGTTCCTTCAGGTTGTCGAGGTGTTGCACCATACCGGTGGCTTCGGAGATGCCGGAGCGCTCGTTGGCGAGGGCACCCATCACCACCTTCCAACCCTCCCCTTCAGCACCGAGGCGGTTTTTTACCGGTACTCGGACTTCGTTGAAGAAGACCTGGTTGAAGCTGTGCACGCCGATCAGGCTGGGGATCGGCGTGACTTCGATACCGGGCGAACGCATGTCGATCAACAGGCATGTCGTACCGCCGTAG
>JBLHOB010000350.1:0-4320 GCA_047619425.1 Myxococcota bacterium | reverse complement strand
GCGCGCTCGGCCAAGCGCTTCGAGAGTGGCGTGCCCTCGATCAACTCCATCACGAGAAAAATGCATCCATGCTCGTCGCTCAAAAGGTCGTGACAGCGCACGACTGCGGGATGGTGGACGTCGAGCAAGGCCTTGGCCTCGCGGCGAAACCTCTCAACCGCATCCTCGTTCATACTGAGACTTGCGCTCATGACTTTGATTGCGCGCGCGCTTCCCAGGCTGATGTGCTTGGCGCTGTAAACGGCTCCCATGCCGCCTTCGCCGAGCTTGCCCGTGATCTCGTAGGCGCCGAACAACACGTCACCCGTATTCAAAAGCCCGGTACCGGTTTGTCGACGGATCTCACCCGGCCGCCAATCATCGCGGGAGTACGCGGTGTTGATGGACTCGGTGTTCTCGATGTGATCCGGCGTCTCTTCGCTCATCGGGTCCCCCTCGCACAGGCGAGGTTGGCGCGTTCAGTCAATCGAGCCCAGTTCTCCAGCGGGAATAGTGCGGGCTCACAAGATGTGTGGTTATTGAACTACGTTTGTGTCGTATTTCATGTGTGAAATCAGACAATTACGTTCGAAACACTGGATACGGAATAGGAGGCGTGAGGGGCTGCGTGTGGGTTGCCGATTTGCGGTGAAGGCGGCTGTGAGTTGCGGGCAGTCTGCGCACAATCGGTGAGTGGGTTGCCGGCGCAGCCGCAGGGGTGGAGGCGCGCTGCATGGTACTTCGTCGCTGTTTGCCTGGACGTGAGGCGCGTGATGGTTCCGCTATGGTGGCGCGCTTATGACACGTGCTGAGAAAGCTGAAAAGATCCGCAAGTTGCTCAATGCCGAATATCCGGCGCCTCCGGTTCCCCTCGACCATCACGACGCCTACACGCTTTTGGTTTCGGTGTTGCTCTCGGCCCAGTGCACCGACGTGCGAGTCAACACAGTGACTCCCGCTTTGTTTCGGCTAGCCGGGACACCCCAGGAGATGATGCACGTATCGGTCGCCGACATTAAGGCGATCATTCGTCCATGTGGTTTATCGCCGCAAAAGTCAAAAGCGATTCATACCCTGTCGGGAATGCTCGTCAATCAGTTTGGCGGCGAGGTGCCGGACAACTTCGAAGACTTGGAGACTCTGCCCGGCGTAGGCCATAAAACCGCAGGCGTCGTCATGACCCAGGCGTTTGGGCATCCGGCGTTCCCCGTCGATACGCACATTCATCGACTCGGCGCGCGTTGGGGCCTCAGCGACGGACATTCGGTTGAGAAGACCGAGCGCGACCTCAAGGTGCTCTTCGCAGAGGAGACCTGGGGCAAGGTGCACTTGCAGATGATTTTCTTTGGCCGCGAGCATTGCCCGGCTCGAGGGCACGACCTCTCGACGTGCCCCATCTGCTCATGGGCGGCGACCAAGAAGCGGATCAAGGAAGAAACCCGGAAGCGCTGAGCTTGGGCTTTTGGAGTCGGATCGGGTGAGGGCGCGAGCCGCGCGGAGTTGAGGTCGATCGGCGGGCTAGGGCTCGATACGCCATCGACTGCGATCAGTGCCCATGACCCTCGGCGCGGCGTATCAAGATTACTCTGCCGATCTGCTCGGGCGCGGGTACTACGTCCACGTCGGTCCAATCGACCCGACGCCCAACCAGTTGAACGATGCGCAGGCCGTTCTCCGTCGAGACGAAGCCCTTGGCGCGCAAAAGCTCAACACTCGCGAGTTTGTCTTCGATATCGCTCTCAGAGAAGCCGCTTGGCACGTCCCAGATTTCAGTGCTGAACGCTTCGTGGGTATGGGGCCTGGATGGCGGTGCCTCCTGGCTTCGGTCTACTTCGCTTGCATCGGGAGGGAAGAGGAGATTGGCGTCGATGCGGCCTCGTACGGCGCGCACGAGTGGTGCTTCGGGCTCGATCTCACGCAGGCGTTTCTCGGCGGTGTCGACGTCGGCAGGCGCAAGCAGGTCGATCTTGTTCAGTACAAGCAAGTCTGCACTCGACACTTGATCGACAAAGGTGCCGGTGAGGTCGCGACCTTCGATGAGTTGTTCGGCGTTTACGACGACGATCGCCATGTCGTCGCCGATCCACTCCGAGACGGGCTCGCGCCAGAAGTTGAGCTGGGTGTCGAAGGGGAGGGCGACGCCGGAGGTCTCGATCACGATCCGGTCGGGATGCACTTCGTTGTAAAGGGTCTCAAGCGTGTTGATGAGATCGTCGGAAAGCTCGCAACACACGCAGCCTCCCTCAATTTCGATGTAGGCCTCCCCGCCGCCACCGAGCAGGGCGCGGTCTACACCGAGCTCGCCGAGTTCGTTGGAGACGATTGCGATGCGGATCCCTTCGCGTTGCGCCTCGGCAAGGAGATGCGCGACCAAGCTTGTTTTGCCCGAGCCCAGAAATCCGGATACGACCAGGGCGGGAATGCGAGTGGTGGCAGTGGGAGTCGAAGTTGAAGTCATGGTGGGCCAAGAGATAGAGGATTCCCCGCGCCCGCGCCGGGATTTTCCACCGCTGGCCGGTGGGCTCGCTATCGTCGCTGTTCGCCGCGCTTTGTTGGCTTGCCGCGAGGCACCGACGACCATGCGTCACGCGGTGGTGTCTCGAAACTCGATTGATAATGAAAAGGGTGTGAAATGGCGGACCGCGATCTGGATCTCTTTGTAATTGGCGCAGGCTCAGGCGGCGTGCGTGCAGCACGGTTTGCCGCTGGCTTTGGCGCCCGTGTCGCCGTTGCCGAAGAGCGCTACCTAGGTGGCACCTGCGTAAACGTGGGCTGCATTCCGAAGAAGCTTCTGGTGTACGCGTCACACTTTGCGGAAGACTTCCGCGACGCCGCGGCTGGCTACGGTTGGTCGGTGGGCGAGACGAGTTTTGACTGGGCCACGGTGATCCAAAACAAGAACACCGAGATCGAGCGCCTGAACGGAATCTATGATGGCCTGCTCTCCGGCGCAGGAGCGCAACACGTCGAGGGGCGTGCGACGATCGTTGATCCGCACACCGTCGAGGTCGCGGGCAAGAGATTTACTACCGAGAACATTCTGGTCGCGACGGGCAGCTGGCCCAACATGCCCGATGTTCCGGGGATCGAGCACGCCATCACTTCAAACGAAGTGTTTTTTCTACCCGAGCAGCCCAAACGTGTGTTGATCGTTGGTGGTGGCTATATCGCGGTGGAGTTTGCAGGCATCTTCAATGGCCTGGGTAGCCAGGTGACCCAGGTGTATCGCGGGCCGTTGTTCTTGCGCGGGTTTGACAATGACGTGCGCGCGCATCTAGGCGTTGAGATTCGCAAGCACGGCATCGACCTTCGTTTCGACACCAACGTGACGGCGATCGAAAAGGGTGAGGGCGGCTTGCTCGCGACCCTCACCGATGGCAGTCAGCTCGAAGTCGATCAAATCTTCTACGCAACAGGCCGCACGCCTTTGGTGGCCGATCTCGGTCTCGAAGACGCCGGCGTGAAACTCAACGCCAAGGGCGCAATCGCGGTCGACGACTATTCGCGCACCAACGTACCGAGCATCTACGCGATTGGCGACGTAACCGACCGCATCAACTTGACCCCGGTCGCTCTTCACGAAGGGGTTTGCCTCGCAAATACTCTGTTCAACGACACGCCGATGAAGCCCGTGCACCGCGACGTGCCGGCCGCGGTCTTCAGCCAGCCGCCGGTGGGCACCGTTGGCCTGACCGAAGAGCAGGCTCGGGCGGAGTACGCAGGAATTGAGGTGTACGAGTCGAACTTTCGCGCGCTAAAGCACACCCTCACGGGCAGCGACGAGAAGACCTACATGAAGTTGATCGTCGACGTGAAGACGGACCGCGTTGTAGGGCTACACATGATTGGGCCCGAGGCGGGCGAAATTGTGCAGGGCTTTGCGGTCGCGATCAAATGCGGCGCGACAAAGGCGCAGTTTGACTCGACGATCGGCATTCATCCGACGTCGGCGGAAGAGTTTGTCACGATGCGAACGCCTCGCTAAGCGAGGGACGCTGCAACCGTGACGACACGCGTGACGGTGCGATCTTCATGTCCGTGCATCAAACGTCGGTCGCGAGTCCGATGATTTCGAGATAGACGCTACGCACGCTCTCCGTGACGTCGCGGTAGTCGTTCATCAGTGCGCGTCGCGCGCTGCCTTCGCCTCCTGCATCGCTGTATCCCAGCTGGCGCGCAAGCGTGCTTTGGTCGCCGTGCTCGACGTTGATGCTCGAGATGGAGCGATTCTCGACGATCCGCATACGACTGCCGAGTTCTTGCAAAAAGGCCCAGCCTTCACGCAATACGCGCGCACACTCGCCGTCGAGCAAGCCAAGGCGTTCGAGGCTTTGGCAAATG
>JBLHOB010000349.1:0-4347 GCA_047619425.1 Myxococcota bacterium | reverse complement strand
CGGCTCCTAAAATACAGCCGAGCCGATCCGAGCGCGCGCGTGTCTTACCGACCGAGCCATGGAGGTCGAGAATGCGCATCGCGAGCACGGCACAGCGAAAAGCCAGCGGGTCGAACGGGCTGAAGAACCCTCCTCTCAACTGGTATGCGCTCTTCGCCGGACGAGAAGCTGGCGCTTGGATGACCATCCATCGCTTTCACGCACAACAGACAATACGCGCTGCCGATTCGTTTGCCGCGAAGGTGCGGCTTCTCTGCTCCACCTTGATCTGGCCGGTTACAGCGACATTCCAAGCGATGCACCGAACGGAGAAGTACGGCGAGTTTGTGCGCGAACGCACCGGTAAGTTACAAGTGACCCAGTTCGTCGAGCAGTTGCAACTGATTTTCTTCGAATGCATCTCACCCAAGTCGTATTACCTGTTTCAATTGTACGAGCCCGAACGTCGCAAGCGCGCGCAGGAGTACCTGCATCGATATGAGTCGAAGAGACCGTCGCGTTTGTATCATGCCATTTCGGCAGAGGGTCCTGGGCCGAGTCGTTTGCTGTGCGACAAGATGGCGTTTCACGAGCGATGCCAATCCGCCGGGATCGCGACTCCCGAGATCTATATGTCGATTGAAGATGGCCAGCTCAAAAACGGATCGAGTAGCGACCGGCTTCCAACCCGGGATCTGTTCGTCAAACCCTGCAAAGGCAGAGGAGGGCGCGGTACCCAGGCCTGGCGCTTCACCAGTCTCGGAGACTTCGTCGACATCGACGGCATTCGAATGGGACGCGACCAATTGCTTGACAAACTCATTCGCGACTCACACGGCACAATGCTGCTTGTCCAACAGCGCGCCGAGAATCACGGTGCACTGGCGTGGCAAAATGGGCATGCAACTTCAACCGCTCGGGTCATGAGCGTCGTCAATGAGCGGGGGGAGCCGGAAGTCGTCGCCGCGGTGTTCCGCATGGCCTCCGGTCGGACCATCGTCGACAACATTCACCGAGGCGGGATCGCTGCGGGAATCGATCTCGCGACAGGAAAGCTGGACAGTGCCATCGCTCTCGGCCCAGAAGCAATTCGCACAGACCTTCACCCCGAAACCCAGCGTACGTTTCGCGGCAAAACACTCCCCAACTGGGCAGAGGCCCTGGCACTCGTTGTGCGAGCGCACCGGGCCTTCGACGGACGCTGCGTGATCGGCTGGGACGTTGCCTTCACGCCCCTGGGGCCCGTACTGATCGAGGGCAATAGCGCGCCCTGCGTCCACCTGATGCAACGCGGGATGGACCGGCCTTTAGGAGCCGGACGCTTTGCCGAACTGCTCGCGTACCACCTCAAAAAGCGCAATCTTGTTACGCTCGCTCGGCCCAAATTGCTCGCTTCGGCCAAGCCTGTCACAACCCACTAGTGACGCGCCCGACTCCGTGCCTGTGACGCCACCAAGCATCTCTAGGGACGGTTACTCGCAACAGGTGCAGTGATAACCCGATTTATGCGACCCTAGCGGCGCATGCGCCTCCTCCTTAAGACCAACAAAAGCCCCCAAAGCAGGGTGCGACGCAACCGCGTTGTGATGCAGTGCCTTGCCTTGATCGGGGCATGGCTCGTTGCAACCTCGTCGGCGAGCGCTCAGACAACCGACCTGACCCTGCACGACAGTCAGGGCGGTGGCGCTGTCCCGGGCATAGGCAATGTATTTACCCTCGACGAAGCGCTCGGCATCCGACCCGGAGCCGGGATGGACCGCTTCCATCTATTCGAAAAGTTCAACCTGGGTGCCGGAGACACCGTCGAATGGACGGCCAGCCTGCCGACGCGATCGATCTTTAATCTAATCTCTGGATCGGACCCGTCCCAGATCAATGGCACGCTGCGGTCGACGTTGTCTACTGACATCTACTTGATCAATCCGGCAGGTGTGATCTTCAACGAAAGCGCTTCCCTGAACTTGGCGGGATCTTTCTTCGCCTCGACCGCGGACGCCCTCGAGTTCTCAAACGGTGCGAGCCTTGAGATCCCCGGTGTCGATCAAGCTCAAATCCTAGCCCTCGGTGCCATCGACTTTGAGAGCTTTGGTTTTC
Source organism: Myxococcota bacterium (assembly GCA_047619425.1). GTDB lineage: Bacteria > Myxococcota_A > UBA9160 > UBA9160 > UBA4427 > DUBZ01. Next base: position 2,274 of record JBLHOB010000349.1, on the reverse strand, counting down.
TCGACAGCAACGAGTCGATTGAAATCAACGGCGCGTCACTCTCTGTCGGTAATGACGCAGTTCTGTCGTTCGCCTCCGCTCGCAGCGTACGGGTCGAAGGGACTGCCGGTATCACAGAAGCCCAACTCGCCGCTGGCAGGGTCAACCTCTCCGCTGAGCGAGGCGGGGTGCGCTTTGAAAACGCACGGGTGACATCTACGGCGGGCTCGCCTTCCGGCGGATCCGGAATCTTCGCGATCGCCGAAAAGGACATCGAGCTCAACCCGGACACGATTCTGCGCGCGCAGGGTCCTGGCAATTCGCTTGGCATCGGGCTCTCGGGACGAAACATTTCGATTCGTGGAACCAACACACGCGTCCTATCCACAAACGGAGCCGGCGACGGTGGCAGCATCGAGTTCGTCGCAAACCACCTGCTCTCGGTGACAGATGGTGCGCAGGTGCGTGCCGAGGCAACAGGGACGGGACGCGCTGCGGACATCGAGTTCATTGCCGAAAACGTTTTAATGGTCGAAGGCGAAGTCTTGACAAGCTCCGATTCGGCTGCCAACTCTCAGGGACGCATCGACATGGAAGTCGAAGAAGTCGTAAACCTCCAGCAGAGCCGCATCGCAAGCAACTTGCCCAACAGTGGATCGGGCGTCATTCACGTCGCCGCCGCGCTCGTCGTATTACAGGACGAAAGCAGCATCGTGGCCGATCCAGTGCTGGGTCACATTGAGATCACCGCAGACTTGATCATACGCTCAACCGAGAGTGAGATCCGCGCCGACACCGTCGCACTTTCTGGGACGGAGATGGTCCGCTCCTTACACACGGATCTAAATGAGCGCCTCGAAGTGCTGCCGCAGAGCTTCTTTGAGAATCGCGCACGACTCGACCCGCACTGTGCGCTTGGCAGCGGTGATGCAACAGGCAGTCTTGTTGTCGAGAAACGTCGGGCATTTCCCGATAGCCCTGAACAACTGCGCGTACCCAGCTACGACTCGATCACGACGCAGGCCCGGCTTGCCTCCGCCGCTACAAAGAGCACGCCATGGGCGATCTTGCTCGCCACATTTAGAAGCTTGCCCGAGCCCAGCGGCGCAGACTGGCTCGTGCTCGCCTCTCGCGCCGAAGCCGCGGGACTTCTGAGCTCGGCTCAAGCGGCAGCCGATGCCGGAATCGAACAAGCGGCGGTGTCACCGCAACCTCCGCAAACCGAGATTGCACTGCGAACATTGCGCGGACGTATCCAGGCCCGCACACAGGATCACACCCAGGCGGCCGCCGACCTGGACTACGCGATGAACCTCGCCAACCGTATTGGGGACGACAACCTCCTCGCAAAGGTTTACCTCGACTACGCAGTTGCAAAGGCCCGAAACGGCAACGGAGTCGGCGCACTGCAAGCACTCGCCAAGGCGCGCGAGCACGCAACTCGTGGAGGCGATGGCGAGCTCATACGCATCATTGATGCGGATCATCAGTCCATCGCGTTGGAATTCCCCACGACACAATCAACCCCACCCCCCCTGCAGTCGGTTCGCCACGGGGAAATTGAAAACACCGGTGCAATGGCAGCAGAAATGCATCAAGTGCTCGCAACGCTCAGAAGCCCCAACGCCTTGGCTGCGGCAGCCAAGGCGAAGCAAGCGGCGGCCGACCGTCTTGTCGAGTTGACATCCCTCAGCGAAACCCTTGGCTTCGAGTCCCTCGCGTCCTATGGATGGGGGTTTCTGGCGCAGCTGTATGCGGAGCAGGGGCGCCACGACGACGCGCTCACCTTGACCGATTGGGCAATCGCATCCGTCCTGGGTTTGACGGAAGGACCGCTCCATCGTTGGCAAGCCCAACGTGCCGATCTGCTCAATCGTCGCGGTGACTACACCGCTGCAGCACAGTCCTACGCGATGGCGCTAAAAGCGGCAAACCGTCTGGGCTATGCCGCGATTCTCGAGAAGGTTCCCCGCGGCCCACTTCCCAGCGACACACTCCCGGGCGAACCGTTGATTGGTCCCTACATCGACGTCCTATTGCGCCTCGCCGACAAGGCGCCAAACGAAACGGCTCGACAAGAACAACTCGCCGTCGTACGAAACCTAATCGAAGAGCAGCGAGTACAGGAGTTGAAGGACTACTTTCAAGATCCCTGTATCGCGGCGCAGGAAACGAGATCTGCTGAGACCCTGCCACGCACTTTGGTGCTGCATCCCATAGTACTCGCAGATCGATTGGTGGTCTTAGCCTCGAGCGCCAGTGGTATCTCGACGCACACCATCCCGATTGCTCGAG
>JBLHOB010000348.1:0-4353 GCA_047619425.1 Myxococcota bacterium | reverse complement strand
AACTCGCCACCATGCGGGGGCGCATCAACGAGTTGCGCGAGCTTCTGGTCTCTCGCTTCAAGGAGAAGGGGGCCGGCGATCGTTTCGACTTCATCGGCAGGCAGCGAGGCATGTTTTCGTTTCTCGGCATCAGCGCTCAGCAGGTTGCCAAATTGCGGGACGAACACGCCATCTACATGGTCAACTCGAGCCGGATCAACGTTGCTGGCGCAAGCCAAGCGAACATCGATCACCTTTGCGAGTCGGTCATTTCCGTTCTGTAGAGAAGCACTCTGGCCCCTTGACCGGATGTCGCCATCAAAGCCCCCGGAGCCAGGTTTCCAATTGAGCACACCGGCAGCGCCTCTAGCCTGGTTCGCCTCGCTTCCCTGCTGTGATTGCTGAGTTGGCAATCTGAAAAACTGGGAGCCGACACCTGGGCAGTGCCGGCTCCATTGGTCCGCTCACTCTAAATGAGCGACGTCACACCTTTTGCTGCATTACGTTGAATGCGCAACACACTCGATCGAACCAACTAATTGGTTACGGGCACCCCACCGGTCGGAATCGCATCTCGAGCAATGCCGAAGTAACGCTTGATGCCATTTGCCAGTGCGTAGAAGCCGCGCTCGCCGTCAAAGCTCTTGTAGTAAGCCCGAACCATCAAGCCGAGCGTTAGGTGCTCCAGCAGGTACGCCGCGGAAGGGATGCTGGGCGCGCTACTGATGACTACAAATGCAAGCAAGCTCGCGGTTCCAACAATGAGAGTAAGAGCATAAGTGATGAAGACTTTGTCGTTCTGCATAGCGAGTTCGTAGTTCCTCTTGGTAGTTGTGTTTTGTCTCGTCAAGATCGGTTTCTCGATCCGTACTGTGACAATGCACCCGACATGCCAAGCTCATCGCCCTGCCTGCAACACGACGATGCGCTGCTGGAAGCCTTTGCGTTTTGGCACGGCAGTTAGGCTCTCGTGCCAAAGGCATTCGCTTCAACGCGTGGACGGCCAAGCGCCGCAACGCTTGGCTGCGTCCCAGCCAGCTCGGATGGGCACGCGAAAGCCAATTGGCGATTAGCCGCACAAGGATCTTCTGAGCAACTCAGACACACCGTGACAGAATGACCCTGCACAAAGCGCTCACGCGTGACAGATTGACGCCACAACATCACCAACGTGCATGAGCGAGCGCCTCAAGGCGTGGGGGCGTCACAAGAAGTAGTGATGTCGAAAGCCGAGCTTAGACCGCACCGAAATGCTTGAGAATGCTTCGAGCCCGACTCCCTATTCTGCCGCGAGTACCAAGACGGATTGGGGATCCCATTTCGACCCTCCTCGTTTCAATATTCGCTATCCAAAACGACCGATCCACGAAAGGTGTCGTGTGGTCGTTGCGCGGTCGCTAGACTCAAAATCGTAGCGTTGCAGCACTCGTATCAAGGGATCTACAGGAGAAGAAGTTGATCTTCGACAAGCACGCCAATCGGTACATAAGCTCCTTGGCAGCCCTCTCAATCATCATCGCATTCGGCCTCACCAACTTGGCCTCAGCACAGCAACTTGACGCTCAATCTGCTGAAGAGATTGTACGCAACATCTATTTTGAAGGTTTTCCCGAGGATGAGGCCCGAGAAATTGGACCTGCTGGTGCCGCTCGCTTAATCGAGACATTGGGGGCCCCGGACGAAAGCAGCGCACACGCGAATGTCCTTCTCGCTCTCGGTCTTTGCGGACACCCCGGTGCTCTTGAAGCAATTCGCGACTGGGCCGACGACAGCGCAGGGCCTAGGACTCGCCCCCGCCGCTACTGCATCGGCGGGATGCCGGTAAGGTCGCAGCTCGCAAGCAAGCCGCCGTCGACTGCGATGGCCTGCCCGGTAATACCCGAGGCCTGATCGCTTGCAAGAAAGACCACGAGGTTGGCGACTTCAACCGGCTGGATCACCTTCCCAGTGGCGTGCATATCCGCGATGGCTTCACGGCTCTTGAGCCCAAGGCCAACAACCGTGTCGAGCATTGGTGTATCGACCGCACCAGGGCACACGCAATTCGAGCGAATGCCCTTGCGGCCGTATTCGACGGCTGCCGATCGCGAAAGGTTGATGAGCCCAGCTTTCGCAGTGGCATATGGAGAGTTGCCCGCAGAGGTAACCAAGCCGTAGATCGACGATGTCGATATGATGGAACCGCCGCCTTGCTTGAGCATATGCGGGATGGCAGCCTTCATGCCGTACATCGCCGCAGTAAGCATCACGCGGAGACTGTGGTCCCAGCCATCGGGATCGAGATCCGCAACGTAGCCGCCGGTGGTTGTGGCTGCGTTGTTGAAGAGGATGTCGATGCGTCCAAACTCAGAAACCGCGAGGCCGACACTAGCCATAACCTCGTCGAGGTTCGCAACATCGCAATGGGAGTAAATCGCCCGGCCGCCCGCACTCTTGAGCTCGGCCACGAGCTTCTCACCCGCTTCGTCGTTGATGTCCGAACAGACGACTGCGGCGCCCTCTTCTACAAAGCGTCGGAGAGTCGCAGAACCGATACCACCACTACCACCGCTAACCCATGCCACCTTGCCTTCGAGTGCGCCCATCGTGTTGCTCCTAAATGAATTGAGTGAGCAAGGGTAGTCGTGTCAGGGAGCCTTTCTCCAGTCGCGTTCAAAAAACAGCGCGGCGATTCGCTGGGCATCAAGCCGGCGGGAAGCCCTCTCCAACCGGCCCCACCGCGCGCTCGCGGACGCCATCGAAGTGCGACACCTCATGCAGTGATCGAACGCGTACTGTCTCATTCTCTACGACGAGCCGGGTTATCGACGCAAACGGGGTGGCGTCGAAAAGGGCGTGAGTTTGGACCTCCAACACCTTGGTGAGAATTACACCGATCGTGCCTCCGTGACAGGCCACGACGACACGCTCGCCCCGTGGCCGATCCAGTAACTCTTGCCAGGCACCTCTTACCCGCGCCTGAAAGACTTCGTAAGAGTCCCAACCAATCTTCTCGAACTCGCCCTTCGTAATCGCCTCGTAGTATTCGGGAAAGCGCTCCTTCAAAAGCGGCGGAGGCGCATACACCTTTGCGTTTCGATCGATCTCGACGAGGTCGGGAATGATCTCAGGCGTGAGACCGAGACGCTTGGCCAGTGGACTTGCCGTTTCAATTGCACGGCGTTTGCTCGATGCCACAATGCAATCGATCCGCTCGTGCGCGAGCCACGCGCCCAAGCACTCAGCCTGCCAGGCGCCGCGCTCCGTCAACTCGGGATCTACAGGCCCCTCTTCACTTACTGCTGTAACCGGCTCACCGTGTCGAACAAGAAGAATTTCCATTCGCCCATCATAGAGTGATGAAGACCGGGAGGCGAGACGATGTTTCGCCGAGCCCATTCCAGGTCGAGAAGATGCCCTTCAGCAAAAAGGCCGTAAGTGGACGCGCAATTAGTCCCTCGTGCTTTCGCCTGGCTCTTGTGCATTGTCGGCAGATGCCTCTGGCGCGACGTACCCCAACGCTTTGAGTTGCTCGACTTGGTCGGAAGACACCTGAACTTCTCGCGCCACCAAGCGACGCGCCGCTTCCTCATCGAGGATCTCATCCAAACGAGATCGCATTCTCTGTGCACGCTCACTCTCGGCCGATAGCAAATTTTTCGATTCACTCGGATCGCGAACGACATTGAACAGACGATCGGCTTCAGGATGCAGATGGTCGTGAATATACTTCCATTCTCCGATCGTCAGGCTCTTCAAGTTCTTGCCTGGGATGCGCGCCAACGACGCCACGACGTCTCTCTCAACTACATCGCTTCCATCGATAGAGCCTTTCAGGCCGCGCCCCTGCATGGCTTCGGGCACTTCGACACCGACCGCCTCAAGAATGGTCGGCACAACATCGATCAATCGCACCGGCGACTGGACCGTTGTTCCTGCCATCTCTCCGCCGGGAAACCTCACAATCAACGGCACTCGAATCACTTCCTCGAACAGCGACTCACCGTGACCAAACCCATCGTGGTCGAGCATTTCTTCGCCGTGATCGGAAGTCACGATCACAAGATCACCCCCATCAACCCCTAGACTCGCGAAAATATCTGCCAGTGCTGTATCGGTGTGCCTAATTTCACCGTCGTATAGTGCGTTGAGCGCCGCGAACTTCACGCTCCGCTTGCTAACGCGTTGGTTCGACAGGCTCCAAGGGGTCAGGGATTCGAAACGTTTTACAAGCCCGGCTCTTGGACCGTAGAAATCGCGTTGGGAGTCGTGAAAAAAATACGGTGCGTGAGGGTCTAGAAGATGGAGCCATAAAAAGTAGGGTGCGGAAGCTGTGATCTCTTCGTTCCACCGCGCAACAACTCCCATCAATTCGTCCGCGTTCGCAACACCGAG
>JBLHOB010000347.1:0-4364 GCA_047619425.1 Myxococcota bacterium | reverse complement strand
TACCATGCGGTCGCGGCGTCCGACGAAGCGGAAGTTCTCTCCCGCTTCTTCGATCACGACATCGCCGGTGCGGTAGTAGTCGTCGACAAACGCGGCGCTGCTCTGTTCGGGTAAGTTCCAATACGCCATCAGCACATTGGGCCCCTTGATGCAGAGTTCGCCTTCACTGCCTTTGGCAACGGGTTTGTCGTCGGTGCCGAGCACGACGCCTTCAAGTTGTGGGCAGACCCTGCCAATCGGCAGCGGTGTTGTCGTGTCGATCTCGCTACCGGGCGCCACCTCGAACCACGTGCACACGTTAGTTTCTGTTGGGCCGTAGAGGTTGAAAAAGTGCGGGTGTGGCCAAAGCTCTCGCAGCTCGCGCAGATGCGCGGCCGGAAAGACTTCGCCAGCAAACAAAACAGCGCGCAGCGAGCTGAAGTCTTGAGAGGACAAGCCGCCGCGACGCACCAACATGGTCAAGATCGTCGGCGCTGAGTACCAAACCGTAATGGCTTTTCGCGAGATGAGTTCGCCCAGTGCAACGGGTTCTTTTCCGACGTCGTCGGGGATCAATACAAGCCGCGCGCCCGAGCCGAGTGAGCAATATAAATCGAGGATCGAGAGATCGAAGTGGAAGGGTGCGTGGGACGAGAACCGGTCGTCGCAAGTCGGGGCAAAGGTCTCGAGGCTCCAGTCGACAAAGCTCGTTGCGTTGGTGTGGCTGAGGGCCACGCCTTTTGGTTTGCCCGTCGAGCCCGAGGTGTAGAGGATGTAGGCGAGACTGCTCATCTCGACTTCGCGGTTCGCCGTTGGCGCGGCGGGCTTTTGCGCGTCGAATTCATCGAGAAGTTGCGAAAGACCTTGTCCACCGCCGTAGGTCGCGAGAGGCAATAACACTGGCTGTTCCGCGAGTTCGGATGGCGTGGCTACGAAGGCCTCGCGGTAGGTCTCCTCGATAAACAGCGCCTTCACGGTGCAGTCGTCAAAGATCATGCGGTTGCGCGTTGCCGGGGCAGTTGGATCAACCGGGACGTAGGCGGCACCGGCTTTCAGAATGCCGAGCAAGATCGCCACGGTGTCGATCGACTTGTGAACCTGAACGCCGACTCGATCGCCGGGCACAACGCCTTCGTCAACGAGACGATCGCGTGTACGCCCCGCGAGCGCGTTCAGTTCGGCGTAGCTAAGGCTTGCGTCGCTGGCCTCTTCGACCGCAACGCGATCGCCATGGCGCTCGGCCATTCGCTCGAAATATCCGTGCAGGTTCATTGCAGCTCCTGCCCGGTATCGAGAGCGTGGAAGAGGAAAGCGGAGCTTTGATTCGGCACGTGAAATAGGCCGCTTGGCATTTCGGCCGCGACTACAGCTTCGATGCGACGAGTTTTGAGATGTCTGCCAACGTATTCATGTGGTCGACACCCAGCTCGTGGGCTTCGAAGGTGACGTCGAACTTTTCTTCGAGGAAGGTGACGAGCTGCATGATCGAAATGGAGTCGAGGATGCCCATGGTCATGAGTTCGACGTCGTCTGTGAGTTCGTCGGGATCTTCACCCGGTAAGAATTGCTCGAGAATATGATTTTTAATGACTTTTTTGATGTCTTCCGCAGAGGGCATTCGTTGTCCTTCCTCGGGCCCAATGGGCCACCGAGATTGGCAGTTGATCGCTGTTCTATTTTTCGGTCGTGAGGGTCGATAGTTTAGTCCTGATCACGTCCGGGGGGAAATACGTATTGATTTGAATTCACGCATAATATCGGAAGGGTTGAGTGAATTCTGCATCAGGTCAGTTCCGCTGAAAACGTAATGGCACTGTGCCCCGTCAGTATCTTCCGGTGGGAAAGGTGGGGCGGCGAGTTACGAGGCCCCACTCAGGAGTCGTGGACGTTCGCATCGGGCTCGATGCTTCCGTCGGCCCCTGAATCGCAACCGAGTCCCCAGCCAACCTTCCGCGCAGGTTCCAGGCAGCGTAAATCAGGCGCAAGGCGTGCGGGTGTTTTGCGACGTCAGCAAAAGCGCGCATTGTCTTTCTTCTTCGGTCGCTCAACTGAACCTTCCAGTGTGGCGACGGCCCGGTAGCCGCGTCCATGTAGGGTTTGGATTGCGCGCTGTTTGGCTTGGGTGCATCCACCAATGGCGCGGCGCGCGGCGGTAATGCAACGCGGCAACACCGAATCACTCACCGCCTCGCCAGGCCACAGCGAGTCGAGAAGTTCGATCTTCGTGTCGACCCGGTCCCGGCGCTTGATCCAGTGGGCCAGCGCGTCGCAGACCTCGGGCTCGAGCTTGATCACCCGGCCGCGACGCCTCAACCCAAACGTCGTGAGATTGAGGCTGCAGGAAGCGAATTCAAAGGGCATATCAGGCCAAGAGCGGCGTGCCGTGAGCGAGTGCGCCGCTTGAAAGTTTGGGATGGGGCGGACTCGCTGCGTGCGGCAAAGCGTAGGGGCTCGTCCCCCTCGTCGACTTTAGGCAGTGTGGAATGTAAGTTATTGATTTACAAAGTGAAAATTGAATTATCTTAACGCGCGGCCCGATTCGATTGCCGGAGAGTCGTAGATTTTTGCACGGCACAGGCCGCGTCTCCACATGGACTTTCTGTCAACTGGTAGATAGTATGGCACCGGACAGTCTTCGGTCGGGAGGCCGGTTCGGTCTCGCGCCCATTTCAATAATCACATGTACGCACAGACGTGCATGATAGAAGGAGCCCCCAATGAGTGAAGTAGTCATCGTCGAAGCCGTACGCAGCCCCCTGGGCCGACGCAACGGCGGTCTGTCCACCATGCATTCCATCGACCTACTCGGCCAAGTGCAAAAAGAGTTGTTCGAGCGAAGTGGCATGGACCCGAAGCAGGTGGGTCAGGTGATCGGTGGCTGCGTGGGCCAGGTCGGCATGCAGACGATGAACGTCGCGCGCAATGCGTGGCTTACCGCCGGACTCCCGCTTGAAGTTGCAGCGACTACGGTCGACACCCAGTGCGGTTCTTCCCAGCAGGCTACCAACCTCGCCTACGCGCTCGTCGCGTCGGGCGTTGTCGATAGCGCAGTGGGTTGTGGCATCGAGTTGATGAGTCGCGTGCCCATGGGCGCGACCATTTCAAAGGACGGTTCGACCGGGCGCCCGGTCAACAAGAACTACTGGAAGCACTTCGAGTTTACGTCGCAGTTTGACGGCGCAGAGCGCATTGCCAAGAAGTGGGGCATTACCCGCGACGACACCGATGCTTTCGCAAAGCGGTCGCAAGACCTCGCCGCCGCAGCATGGGCCGAGAACCGCTTTGACTCACAGATCCTGCCTATCGATGCACCCGATCTCGATGACGACGGCAAGCCCACCGACACCACTCACCACGTGAGCCGAGACGAAGGCCTGCGCGAAACCACTCTCGAAGGCCTCGGGAAGCTCAAGACGAACATGCCCGACGGCGTGCACTCGGCCGGCAGCTCTTCGCAGATCTCGGACGGCGCTGGCGCAATCTTGATGATGACGCGCGAAAAGGCAGACGCCCTCGGCCTCAAGCCCAAGGCAGTCATCGTTGACACGTGCCTCGTAGGTTCGGATCCGGTTCTCATGTTGACGGGCCCCATTGGTGCAACGCAGCGCTTGCTCGAAAAGAACAAGATGCAGATGAGCGACATCGACGTCGTTGAAATCAATGAAGCATTTGCTTCGGTTGTGCTCTCGTGGGAAAAGGAGTTGAAGCCCGACATGGCGACCGTTAACCCGAACGGCGGCGCAATCGCACTCGGACATCCTCTCGGCGGCACCGGCAGCATCCTGATCACCAAGGCCATACACGAGCTGATCCGCTCGGACAAAGAGCACGCGCTTGTAACGATGTGCTGCGGCGGTGGCATCGGTACCGGGACTCTCCTGCGCCGCGCATAGTCAGCGACTGCCCCCACTAAATACAGGACTGTCTCCCCCCATGACAGAACCTTCAAAACACGAGCTTGACGCTCCGCCTTGGCTCCGGGTCGAATCGACATTGATGTCGTTGGCCCGGGGGATTCGGCGTGCCTACGACCTGCGCCTCGAGGGGTTGGGGATGAACCTCTCCGAGGCGAGCACGCTGGCATTTACGCAAGAGTCGGGCCCGTTGATGCAGGCGGAACTCGCCAAGCATATGGGTGTAGGTCGCGCCGCGATGGGGTCGTGCATCGACTCCCTCGAAGGACGCGGTTTTGTCGAACGACGCCCGAAGCCGGGAGACCGGCGCGTGTGGCTGGTTGCGACGACTCCACTGGGCAACGACATGGCCAAGCAAGTTGGCAAGATCGATGAAACCTTTCGCGCCGAGTTGCGCGAAGGCGTTTCGCGCAAAGAAAGACGAGAGCTGACGCAGCTGCTCAATCGTTTGGCAGACAACGTCAGCACGAT
>JBLHOB010000346.1:0-4369 GCA_047619425.1 Myxococcota bacterium | reverse complement strand
TCATCCCCCAAGTCAACAAAGGGAAGTCCGTCGCATTCGACAAGTGAAAGAGTTGCAATGTCGCGGCTGGCGAGATGCTTGGTCACAGCTTGGATGTTGCGATTCACGTCCTTTGAAAAAACCGGATTCACTCGCTGCAAGATAAGCTGGCGACCGCTGCTGTCGCGGACACCGAAGGTTTGGTGGAGCAACCCTGTTGTGATCGGTGTCGCCGTAGGGGAATTGAGCTCCGTGAAGGCGGCGAGGGCCTTTTGCGGGTCGACCACTGGGTGGCTAATCCTTGGCTGCCGCGGTCGAACCCACCGCGGAATCCCCGTCGGCAAACGCGCCCGCAGCGAAGTCGGCAAGCTTCTTCTCGACGGCTGCCATCAACGCGTCAAAGCCCTCTCGCTTTACGGTGGACGAATACTCGGAGCGTCGCAAGGAAAGCTCGCTCACGGTGCCGTTCATGTAGACGTCGATGATCTTCCAGCTGCCATCCGTTTCGTGCAGTCGATAATTGAGGATGACGTCGTCGTCGCTTGGAAGCACGAGGGTGGTCTTCACGAGCTTCGTGTTCCGGGGTGCATCTTCTTCGCCGTCCAAGGTGAAGTACTCACCCGAATATCCCTTAAAACGACCGGCATAGTTTGCGACGGTGAGGTCGGAAAATGTCTCGAGCCAGCGCATGCGCTCTGCTTCCGAAAGCTTCTTCCAGTGGCGACCAATCGACTTGGATGCCATGAAGTGCTGATCGATGTTGGTGTTGACCGCGGGGGCAATCAGGTCAAAGCGTCCCTGATAGCCGAGGGTCTCGGCTTCCTTCATGGCGCCGGTAAGGGTGTCGTGCAGGTTTTCGACGACGGCACTCGCGCTACCCGGAGCAGCCGCGAGAGCGCCAACGGGAGTAAGGAGCACAAGGCTCACCAGGACGAGAAGGGATCTCGAAAGAAAATATCGCACGACTACATACCTCGAATAGACGGGGGTGAGTAATTGGATGATCGGCTGCTCGGGCTCGACACGGGGCCAGCGATAGATGCCGTCTTCGCCGCGGTGGGCGCCGCGAGCTTAGTGCTTCCACGCATTGGTTGCTGCGCTGCGGCGGCGGCCCCGCGGGGGAAGTCGGGCATCCGTATTTCCTTTCTTTGTTCTACGGCTACTAAGCGCTCGCCGGTGTCGTTGGCCGCAAGACGGCGCCATCGAGTCAACCTCTGGTCCGATCAGACGCAGCTGCCAGCGCAAATATTCGAAGCACTGGGGCGTGTGTTCACCGACGGGTCGAATTGGTTCCGCCTGCGGTGTCGCTCGGCCCGCTGGGCATCACTTGGGCGGGAGCACATTCAGCCCGATTGGGTTCGCTCTGTTATGCTCGCGCGCAGCGTTCCATTCGGACGCCTATCCAAGCGCCCGCAACTTGATGGAAGTAAGTCTCGAAGTTTCCGAAGCCATTCGGAAATCCGGTTCACCGTTGTGAGCTGGGCGATGGGGCACGGCTTCCAATCCGTTGCGATTCATTTGAAGGACATGCAAGAGTGAGCAGACGATGAGAGGCTTCTATGTGTTTCATCTCGGAACCGGTGTGATTTTAATCGTGATGCTTGTCGCGTTTTACAATGCCCGCAACGACGCGTCTGGACGCAGCGGCGTGCTCGAGACGGAGTCGTCGACCAGTGGGGTGCAGGTGGCGATGCTGCCGCCGCGAGTCAGCGAAGCGCCGCTGACGTTCACCAACCACAGGAGTGAAAAGGTGAGCGAACTCGATTTTCGCGGCCAACACTCCATTGTCTTCTTTGGCTACTCGAGCTGCCCGGACGTCTGTCCAGGCAATCTGATCGCAATGACGCGTGCAATGGCCCTACTCGGCGACGCGGCGTCATTGGTGCAGCCCCTTTTTGTAAGCTTTGACCCGGCTCACGATACGCCAGAAGTACTCAGCACATACGTCACACACTTCGATTCACGACTGATTGGCTTAACGGGTAGCGATGAGGAGATCGAAGCGGCCACCAAGGCGTATGGCGTTTACTTTGAGTTGGCGAAAAACGAAAAAGAAGGTTCGGGGCGCGAGATTCACCACACCTCCAACACCTTCTTTCTAGGCCCCGACGGAAATGCGATTTCAATCTTCCGCCACAACACCGAGCCTGAGGAGATGGCTGGTGTAATGCGCAGCGCGCTTGCGACCTGGCAGGCCGAAGGCGCAAAGGAAGTTGAACCCTTAAACGAAAAGGCAGCGGCGGCTCTAGGCGCCTCGGCCCAGCGGTGAGATGATGTTGTCCTGGCTCCCCCACTTTGGCGCGTTCTGCAATCTCGTTATCACGGGCTTGATCATCTGGGCATTCGTCGCGATCAAGCAGGGTAATCGCGAGCTTCACCCGAAATTGATGAAGGCGGCGATTGGCTTCGGCGCGGTTTTCCTGGTTTCGTACGGCGTGCAGGTCATGACGATCGGGCACGGCGCGGCACCCGGAGAGGGTTTGTACAAAACGATCTTCCTCGGGATCCTCGCCACGCATACGATCTGCGCGATGTTGATGCTGCCGTTGATCCTTCGTTCGGCTTACTTGGGCGTGAACGGTCGCTTTGAAGAACATAAGAAGATCGTTCGTTTTGCGTACCCGGTATGGCTTTACGTAGGGGTAACGGGTGTCGTGATCTACATCATGATGTACCAGCTTTAGTACGCCGAGACGCTTCATGGTGCGACACCAACCTTCGGGTGACCAACGGCTCGGCCTGTTGTACGCGACCATTACGATGTTGGTTTGGTCGGTGCTGCCGCACGTGTTGAAGATCCTTCTTACGTACATCGACCCGTTTTCCCTGACTTGGTACCGCTTCTTTTTTGCATCGAGCGTGTTCTTCGTTCTGCTCCGGCGTCGCGGCGAGCTCCCGACGTTGGGGGCCCTGACGCGTAAACAGCTTGTGCTGCTTGGCGCTGCCATTGCAGGTCTCGCGGCGAACTACATCTTCTTCCTAGTGGGTCTCGACCTTACCTCGCCGGCAACCTCGCAGGTTTTGATTCAAATTGGTCCGGTCGTCCTGGCTTTGGGTGGCATTGTGATTTTCCACGAGCGCTTCACCCGGGTGCAGTGGCTTGGCTTTGCGATTTTGCTCGCTGGGTTGGGTGTGTTCTTCGGCAGTCAGATCTCGGAGTTGGCCGGTCGGGCGAGCGAGGCTGAGCAGTACCGATTGGGAGTCCTTGTCATCGTTGCCGCGGCACTCACTTGGGCGGGATACGGCCTCGCACAAAAGCAGCTGCTCTTGGCACTGCCGTCGCAGCCGCTCATGTTCTGCCTTTTCGTGGGTTGCACTGTGCTCTACACGCCAATGGTGGACTTGCGTGCGATTGCTTCATTTGACGCGTTGGGCTTTGCGGCGCTCGGAATTGCAGCGTGTGCGACTGCGGCCGCGTACGGATCATTTTCGGCCGCCCTCGAACACATCGAAGCCTCGCGCGTGAGCGCGGTAATTGCCCTCGTCCCACTCGGCACGTTGGCCTCGAGTCTCGCGCTCTCCGCCGTTGTCCCGGAACTCGTTCCGCCGGTTTCTTTGTCGGCGCTTAGTTTCGCGGGTGCTGGTGCCGTTGTTGCCGGCTCGCTCATTACAGCGCTGGGCGGCACCTCGGCCTCGACGACTGAATCGTAAGTCCACAGTGCCGGGGCGATCGGGCCGGCAAAAACCCAAAACCTGCCGGATCCGTTAACCTCGGCGACAATGCCTTTGGGACCGGACTCCGCAGTATTCTCGCCCTTTGAAGACGGGCATTCAGAACCCGACCAACGCGAGCTCCTTACCGTCGCGGCGATTTGGTTTGCAGCCATCATGCTGCGTCTCTTCAACTTGTTGGAGATTCGAGATCGAGATCCGTTTTTTCACCAGCCCTCGGTCGACCCGGCTTTCTATCACGACTGGGCCATGCAGATCGTCGGTGGCAACTGGCTCGGGGAAGGAGTCTTTCTTCAAGGGCCTCTGTACCCGTACTTGCTGTCTCTGCTCTATTCGCTGACGGGCCCCAACTTGTTTTTGCCGCGGTTCTTGAACTGCATCGTCGGGTCTTTTGTTTGCGTGCTGGTTTGGCACGTGGCCCGGGAGGTGTTCGGGCGCCGCACGGCATTAGTCGCGAGTGGTATGACGGCGGTGTATGGCATGCTGATCTTCTACGAAGGCAGCCTGCTCATCGCAAATATTGCATTGCCGCTCAACTTGCTCGTCGTCGGCAGTACTCTTCGCGCGTTGCGCGCACCGAGCACGAAGAGCTGGTTCGTGGTTGGCGCATTGATCGGCATCGCCGCGTTGGCGCGACCGAATATGCTTCTTTATGCGCCCGCAGCTTTTGTGATGTTGCTCGCCTTTGTCGCGGAGCCCCAAACCTGGGCACAAAAGC
>JBLHOB010000345.1:0-4392 GCA_047619425.1 Myxococcota bacterium | reverse complement strand
GTTGTCGCGCTATATCGCACACGTGCGAGAGAGTGAGATCGAAATTCTGCCTCCCGACATTAATGAGTCTGAGCGCGACTTTGCGGTCGTTGGCGGAGCGATTCGTTTTGGTTTTGCGGGGATCAAAAACGTCGGCGCTGCTGCGGTCGAGCTCATCCTGGAGTCGCGTAACGAAGCCGGGCCCTTCACCACATTGTTTGACTTTGCGGCACGTCTGGATTCGCGCAAAGTCAATCGGCGCGTGGTCGAGGCGCTGGTGAAATGCGGGGCCTTTGATTCGCTCCACGCAGAGCGAGCCATGGTGTGGGCGTCTGTTGAAGCGGCACTCGAGCGTGCGGCCTCCGAACAACGCGATCGAGCGGTCGGGCAAGAGAACCTCTTTGGTGCACTTGAAGCGGACAGTGCTGTGGCTGGACCCGCGCTGTCAAAGGCTGTCCCTTGGTCGGAACGGGAGCGATTGGGGCACGAAAAGGAGCTGCTCGGGTTCTATGTGAGTGGGCATCCGCTGGGTGAATACGCGCATTTGTTGTCGCGTTTTACCGATTGCACGGCGAGTGGTTGGGAGAGCAAGCTCGGACGTGAGGTTCGGGTAGGCGGTCTATTGGTCGCAATGCGCGAGACACGTACCAAGCGTGGCAAGCGCATGGGTTTTGCGACCCTCGAAGATCTTGAAGGCAACTTTGAGTTGGTGATTTTTAGCGAAGCCTACGAGGCGAATGCAGCGCTCTTGTCGCGAGCGAAAAACGGCGAGGGCGGCGAGGGGCCGATCCCGTTGCTTGTGTCGGGGACACTTGAGGAAGCCGACTCGGCGAAGATTCTGGTGCGCGACATCATGCCGCTAGCTCAGGCTGAGGAAAAGCTGTCGGGCACGCTGCGGGTAAAGATGGTTGAGCGCGACATCAACAAGGACCGCCTGCAGGCGCTAGTGAAGGTCTTGTCCAACCATCCCGGTGATTGCCCGATCGTGATACACGTATTGATACCTGGCGAGTCTGAAACCACCTTATCAGTCGGGGCGGTGCGAGGTGTACGCGCAACCCCCGAGATGTGCCGAGACGTCGATGCGCTCTTTGGTTACAAAGTAACGGAGTTGAGCCTGTGAATTTCCGACCCGTCCCAGCGCGAGTTCACGTAAGTCTGTTCGCGATTGTCGCCATCTTGATTGCGACGATGGGGCCCGGTGTCAGTGCAGAAGTTCGCACTCTTGAAGCGGTGGGGACGGTGCCCATTCATCCAACGAAGGCCAGTTCGTCGATTCCCCGCGACATGGCCGTTGACCAGGCATTGCGAGAAGCCGTAACCCGGGTCGCGCAGGACTTCATGGCTGATCGTCCGCTTCCCGGATTGCCGGACGAAGAAGTCGACGCCGCTTTGCGTGAGCAAGATGGCGGAGCAGCGGGAGGAGGCGAGGGCGCGGTGACTGGTGGTTTGGATGAGTCGCCTCAGGACCTGCTCGAAGAGCTGCCCGATCTCGACAAAGTTCTCGGCAAGAAGATGGTTCCGTACACGACACGATTTCAGGTGATCGAGGATCGCGGCCGAATCCCTGCCTTGTTTGCCGAAGACCCAGCAGTGACCGAGGAGTACGTCGTGATCGTCGAGGTCCAGGTGGATGTCGACCGCGTGCGCACGCGCTTGGTTGACGCCGGCCTGATCGCCGCAAGCGATGGGGGCGAGGGCGCAAACCAGGTTGAGTTCGAAGTGGAGGGCTTGACCGAGTATCCCGCCTACCTCGCGATGCGAGAGTTGCTCGAGACCGAGTTGGGAGCCACTCGGGTCGTACCCGTCGCAATGGGCTTCGGGCACACGATTCTCGACGTGGAGACGACATTCTCTGCCGTTGAATTCCTGGAGCAGTTGCTGCTATCGGCTCCTCAGAACTTCGCGATCGTGCCCGTGCGCGCGAGTGGTGGTCGGGTTCGTGTCGTCGTGCGTTGGTCTCCGCCGATCGATGCAGTAGGGGCGGACGCGCCAGCTGGCCGCTAAAGGGCGACGGAGATACTTGCGGGCCTTTTCGGCTCAGAAGGTCTTGTTTTCGCGCCGCACAGTTGTCCGGAACTTCGCGTCATTTGTTGGATTGAATCTGTATCGAGATGGCTCCAAGCCCGACTCGAAATTCTCAATCGTGCCAACCATTGACGCGATTCGGGGAAAAGGGTAAATACTACGCCTCGTTAGCTCGATTTAGGCACGTAGCTCAGGGGCTAGAGCGCTGCCTTGACACGGCAGAGGTCGGCGGTTCGATCCCGCCCGTGCCTACCACAAGCGGTCAAATGCATTGTGGAGCACTAATAAACGTCAAGGCTCTTGAGCGCTGACTGCGCAACGAAAGCAGGCGAGAGCGAAGAACAACTTTGGGAATCAAGAATTCAATGCCGCACCACAATTCATGAGTGAGATTAGTATCCGTCTTCCGGACGGGAATACGGTTGTGGTGTCCAAGGGTTCGACAGTTCTTAACGTTGCAGAAAAGATCGGTCCCGGACTCGCGAAAGCAGCGCTAGCCGGTCGGATCGACGGCAATCTGGTAGATCTACGTTTGCCGCTCACCGAAGACGTCGCCATCGAGATCGTTACTGCGAAGGACGAGGACGGCGGCACCATCATCCGGCACTCGGCCGAACACGTGATGGCAGACGCGGTAAAGCGCCTCTTTCCCAATGCCCAGATCGACGCCGGGCGCGCGGATCACAGCGAGAAGTTTCAGTACGACTTTCTCGTCGACGAGCCCTTTACGCCGGAAGATCTCGAGCGCATCGAAAAAGAGATGCAGAGTATTATCAAAGAGGGCGCTGAGTTTACCCGTACCGTGGTTTCGCGTGACGACGCCAAGGCGCGTTTTGCGGGCATGGGTGAGGAGCTGAAGCTCTCGCGCATCGACGACATCCCCGACGAAAGTGAAATTACAATTTTTGGCCACGGCGAATTTGGCGATTTGTGTCGCGGCCCGCACGTACAGAACACAAAGCAGATCGGTGCCATCAAGCTCACCGAAGCCAGCGGCACCTACTTCCGCGGCGACGAGTCGAGCCACAAGCTACAGCGCATCTACGGCACCGCCTTCGCCAACAAGAAAGAACTGAAGAGTCATCTCGCCCGCCTGGCAGAGGCCAAGAAGCGCGATCACCGCCGTGTCGGCGTTGCGCTGGATCTCTTCCACATGGACGCAGTGGCACCGGGCTCGCCGTTCTACCTCCCCAAGGGCATGGTGGTCTACAACGGGCTGATTGATTTCGTTCGAAGCCTGTATCCCAAGTACGGATACCAGGAAGTCATGTCCCCGCAGCTTTGTCGCGCCGAGTTGTTCAAGACATCCGGTCACTACGAGATGTTCTACGACGACATGTATTTCTTCGCGGGTGAAGACGAAGACGAAGAGATCGGCGTCAAGGCAACCAACTGTCCAGGGCACTGTCAGATGTTCGATACTCGCTTGCGCTCGTACCGGGAATTGCCGCTGCGGATGGCAGAGTTCTCGCGTCTGCATCGCAACGAACGCAGTGGCACCCTCAACGGACTGGCCCGAGTTCGCTCCTTTGCACAGGACGATGGCCACATTTTTTGTGAGCCCGACCAGGTACAGGCCGAGGTTCAATCCTTCTTTACCATGATGGCCGAGGTCTACGGCGCGCTGGGTCTTGAAGGGGTGAAGTTTGCCGTTTCGACTCGCCCCGAAGAGTTTCTCGGGCTTCCCGAAGACTGGGACGTCGCAGAGAAAATGCTCGTCGAATGTGTTGAGAGCGCCGGTTTTGAGTGCAAGATTAAAGAGGGCGACGCAGTTTTCTACGGCCCCAAGGTCGAGGCAGACTTCCCCGACGTGCTCGGTCGCATCTGGACGCTCGGCACGATTCAGACCGATATGGCGATGCCGGGTCGGTTTGGGCTCGAATACGTTGGGCGTGACGGCGAGAAGCACAAGCCTGCCATGCTGCATCGTGCAATTTTGGGCTCTCTCGAGCGTTTCATGGCTATTTACATCGAACATACCGGCGGGGACTTTCCCTTCTGGCTTTCTCCGGTTCAGGTTGCCATCCTTCCAATCTCGGCCGCCCAGCACGATCGGGCGCAAGAAATTAAGGCGGCACTGATCGCAGCGGGAATTCGGGTCGAAGTCGACGAACGAAGTGAGACCCTTGGTTTCAAAATTCGAGAAACCGAGATCAATAAAATGCCTCTCTCGCTAGTCATAGGAGAGAAAGAAGTCGAAGCCGGTACGGTTACGCCCCGGCTGCGCAAATCAAAGAAAGAAACCTTCGAGCCGATGTCGCTAGAGACTTTGGTGGCCCAGCTCGTTGCAAGCACTTCAGCAAGACGTATTGGACCTTTGTCCTAGGAGGGAACTCGTATTCCTGCAAGATCGAAATTCCGCATCGTAGCCCCGGAACGTGACGC
>JBLHOB010000344.1:0-4399 GCA_047619425.1 Myxococcota bacterium | reverse complement strand
TCCACGGGCATCGAGCTGCGGCGTTCCTGTTGTTTGGTGTGAAATGCGACCGCGCTTGTAAGGTCGAGGCACAGCGTCGATTCGGGGGAGACAAGAAAGCCCCATGTTTCGAGCAGCTCGAGAACCTCAAGCTGGGTTGTCAGGGCTTCGGGGCGTCCGTCTTGCAACGCGTAGGCGCGAAACTCGAGGGACCGCAGGCGACCGTGATCGACGTCGTTGAGTTGGCGAAGTCCGCCCGCTGCGGCGTTGCGCGGGTTCGCGAAGGGCTCCACATCGCGCTCGACGCGTTGTTTGTTCAGCCGCTTAAAGGCAGCAGTTGGCAACACGACCTCGCCGCGAATCGACATCTCCTTGGGCGCTTTTGCCACAGACGTTTCGAGTTGCAGGGGGACCGAAAGCACCTGGCGCAGGTTGGCGGTGATGTCTTCGCCGACCGTGCCGTCTCCGCGCGTCAGCCCCTGGGCGAACTTTCCATTGCGATAGATCAGTTCGACGCCAGCACCATCGAGTTTCGGCTCGGCGATCAGCGGGAGGGAAGCTCCATCGATTTCGAGTAGGCGTCCGATACGGTCGAGGAACGCAGCAAACTCCCCCTCGTCCATTGCGTTGTCGAGAGACAGCATTGGGGAAAGATGTGCCGAGGTGCCGAACCCTTCTGCCGGCGGGCTGCCTACGCGTTGCGTTGGGGATTCGGCGCGGGCGAGCTTGGGATGTTCTTGCTCAAGAGCCTGCAGTTCTCGGAACAACCGGTCGTATTCGGCGTCATCGATTTCCGGCCGATCTTCGACGTAATAATGACGATTGTGTCGATCGAGCTCGCGTCCGAGTTGCTCCATACGCCGTGTTGCCGCGGCAGCCTTCGAGGTCATGAACCGGTTCTTCTCCATTCGGGCTCGGCGGTGAAACCCGTTAAAGCTGGCCTCTCGCTGAGGCGATGAGGCCACAGGTGCATTTCTCGCACCTTTTACCTGCTTTCTTCGCAAGATCCGCTTGGCCGAACCATAACACGGCGCGCAAACCGATATGGACGATTGATTGATGCACAGCTTACCCTCTCACCATGCCGCACGAGCGAATGGGTCCGCTCACGCAGCGGCGCGGGGCTCCGAGCCGGCGTGTGCGATCTGCCGCAATGGGAAAATCGTCTGGGCAACGGCCGGTCTTGCGGAACGTTTGGGTAGGCCGCGAATACCCACTCTTATCGGAGAGCCGATAGCGCAGGTCGTGTCGGCGCTGGGAACGGCGATTGATGCCGAGGCAACCGCATACTCCATCGCGGCGACACCTCTCAAGGCTGGGCGAACAGTGCATGTAAGCCAGATTGAGTTACCGAGCGACGTAGTGGGCTCTTGTGAAGAGCTTTGGCTCTTTACTGAGGCTGCAAGTAACGCGGCACCGGCGGGTAGCGCCGAGGCTTCGAGTCAATCGATAGCTGTCGAAAGCAACGCAGCCGCCCTAGAGAGGATGAAAAGAGAGCTTCTCCGCCACCGCGACGAACAATTTGCGCAACTCAGCCACGAGCTGCGAACCCCCCTCACGATCATGCTGGGTTACAGCAACCTGCTTCTAGCGCAAAGCGCAGGTACATTGAGCGCAGAGCAGCGTGGCTACCTTGAAGAGAGTCGTCGCAGCTGTCAGAGCCTCAATCGCTTGGTTGTCGACCTACTCGATGCGTCCCACGATCAGAGCAGTCGGGGGTGGCTGCGGCTCGAGGAGGCGTCGATGGCCACGACGCTGCAAAATGTTGTGGCGTTCTTTTTGCCGTTGTTCGATGAAAAAGACCTCAGCGTGGAGCTCAAGGTGGCGCCGGAGCTGCCGGCGGGGCGGTTCGATGTGGCCAAGATCGAGCAGGTTGTCACGAACCTCTTGGGAAACGCAGTGAAATACACCAAAATCGGCGGCGCCATTCAGATCGCGGCGGAAAGCATCTGTCGCGATGGAAAGACCGTGATCGAAGTTGCAGTTCAAGATGACGGCCCCGGAATTGCGGCCAATGACGCGAAACGGATTTTTGACCCCTACATTCGAGGGGCGGACGACCGACAGGATGGTGGGGTAGGGCTCGGTCTTGCGATATGCAGGCGGATCCTGGAAGCCCACGACGGTGAGATCGGAGTGGATCTCGCGGTGTCCAAAGGAAGTCGCTTCGTTTTTTGCGTCCCGGCAATATCAACAACCGAATCAACAAGAACAGACAACGAACCCTTGGTGGAGTGCTGATCCGAGATGGCTGCTCGAGCGACTCGAAGTCAACGAAATGGAACCCGACAGGTAGATCCTGCGCGTCGGCGTATCTTGATTGTTGACGACGCCGAAGGCATCCGGACCTACCTCGCCCATCTGCTCGAAGCCAAAGGCTACGACGTCGATACGGCGGAAGACGGGATGAGCGCACTCGCGTTGCTTGAAGGCGGTGCCGCACCGGACGCAGTTCTGCTCGACATCATGATGCCGGGGATCGACGGGATCGAAACCCTGCGACGCATTCGAGCCTTCAACCTCGATTTACCCGTCGTGATGTTAAGCGTCATTGGCCGGGCGTCGTCGATCGTCGCCTCCATGCAGTTGGGCGCAGTCGACTACCTAAACAAGCCTTTCGAAGAAGAAGACCTCGATTTGGCCCTGGCCGCAGTTTTCGACCGAGCCGATCGCGAGGCGAAGGCAGTCGAGGGCCCCGGCGAGAGTGGCGTTTCCGACGCGAAAAGCGTGGTTTGGACCAGTGGTGCATTGAGTTCGGTCCGCGAGATACTCGACCAGATTTCCGGCACCGACGTCACGGTACTCATCCAGGGCGAGAGTGGTTGCGGCAAAGAGATCGTGGCTCGAGCGGTGCACGAACGCTCGACGCGCAAGAAGGAAAACTTCGTCAAGGTCAACTGTGCGGCGTTGCCCGAAGACCTGCTCGAGAGTGAGTTGTTCGGCTATGAAAAAGGCGCCTTCACCGGGGCCAACTCGCGCAAGCCGGGTCGCTTCGAGATCGCCAACAAGGGGACCATCTTCCTCGACGAGATCGCCGAAATGAGCCCCGGTCTCCAGGCGAAGATGTTGCAAGTGCTACAGGACCGTGAGTTCACCCGACTCGGCGGCAACAAAGAAATCACCGTCGATGTTCGCGTTGTCTGCGCAACTCATCGGTCGCTTACGCAAATGGTTCAAGACGGCGACTTCCGCGAAGATCTCTACTTTCGCCTGAACGTCGTCAATATTGAAATCCCACCACTGCGCGACCGACGCGAAGAGATTGCCGGTTTGTGCGACATGTTTTTGACGCGCTACAGCGCGCGCTATCGCCGTCCTCATCACGTCTTGTCACCGGAGATGCTGCGCGTTTTTGAGAGCTACGCCTTCCCCGGCAACATCCGCGAACTTGAAAACATGATCAAGCGAATCGTGGTGCTCGAGAGTGAAGAGTCCATCTTGGCCGACCTCGAAAAGAGCGAGGTAGGAGAAGCGGGCGGACGCTCGGTTCTGCAGTCACTGCTCGACGAGATCGAAGAGACCGCCGGAGAGGTGCCCCTGCGCGAGGTTGGGCGTCGGATGTCGCAACAGGCCGAGCGTGAGACGATTGAGCGAATGTTGACCCGCACTGGCTGGAACCGGAAGCAAGCTGCCAAGCTGCTGAACGTAAGCTACAAAACGCTCCTGCAGAAAATACGTGAATGCGGGCTCGAGGCGGAATAGCCCGCACAGCTGCGTTTGCGCATCGCGAGGTAGCGTTGTCGAAGATTCTTGAACTTCGCAATTGCGTTCGAGACTATGCGTGGGGCTCGTCCTCACTGCTCACGGAATTGCTAGGCACGCCCAACCCCAGCGGCGGTCCTCAGGCCGAACTGTGGATGGGCGCGCATCCTGCCGCTGCTTCGCAAGTTGAGGGCGATCATGGCTGGATCTCGCTTTCGCAGTGGATTGCCGAAGACCCGGCTGGGAGGTTGGGTGCACGCACCGTCGAGCAGCACGGTGACGAGTTGCCCTTTCTGTTCAAAGTGCTCGCTGCAAATGAGCCTCTGTCGCTTCAAGCGCACCCCGACGCTCGCCAGGCGCGTCACGGGTTTGCGCGGGAAAATGAGGCGGGGCTGCCGGCGGATTCGCTGTTGCGCAGTTATCGCGATCCGCGCCCAAAGCCCGAGCTGTTGTGCGCGCTGACACCGTTTGACGCGCTTTTGGGGTTTCGCCCTCCGCAGGAGATCTGCACGCGTCTTGGAGCGCTCGAACTTCGCGAATGCGAGGAGGCGATCCAGGCCCTATCGCGTGGCGGCAGTGATGCGCTGCGCGTCTTCTTTGCTTGGTTGGTGTCACAGGATGAGAAGACCCAATCGCGCCTCGCGCGCAAAGCCGCCAAGCGGTGTCTCGCCCTGCCCGAGGACGAAGCGCGTGGTTGGGTGGTCGAGCTCAGTAAGAA
>JBLHOB010000343.1:0-4399 GCA_047619425.1 Myxococcota bacterium | reverse complement strand
GGGTTCGTCGGCGTTGCGAACATGGGACGCCAATTGAATGATCTGCCCGATGCGATGGGGCGCAAACTGATGAGTGGCGCGCTTGCGGTAGCGCGCGTGCAGGTGCGTATTGATCAACGTAAAGGGGCCATCAGCACCCTGCAATCGCAGACGCGCAAAACCCTTGCCGCTCAAAAATTCACCGTTGTCGAGTTGCTCGGGATAGCCGCTCAGCGCAAAGTGCTCGAAGTCACTCTCTAGGATCGGCAACCGCGAAAGCACCAACAGGCCGCTGCCTCCAATGGCGTCGTCGAGATACCAGTGATGCGTGAACCCGGCGCGTGTGCCGTGATCGAGCAAGATGTCCCGGGCGGCGCCCGTCCAGACTTCTTGGAAGGCAACAACGTCGGCTGGCAGCGTGGCTAGACGCTCGCCTATCGCGGTCATCCTCGAGAGGACGTCCGGCGCAAAGGGCTCGGGAAGGGCCCAGACGTTTAATGTCGCCACCTTAATTCGCATCGCAAAACCGCCGCGATCGCGGGCAAAATTTGCTCACCCACTACGACCTCCAAGAGCGGGACTGTCGGCTTTCGAACGATCGCCGCTCAGAGGTCCTGTCCTACTTAGTGCAAGACGCCTGCCATACAAGAGACACCGGCGGCCCTTCAGCCGTGGCATTAGCGAAAGCAAGTGCTTGCGCATGGTTTTGCAGCTCTACTGCGCCAGGCCATCCGGCACGTAGCCAGGATGGTTTTGTCTCGATTTCCTGAAACCACTGCCCGAGTTGCCTATCAAACGAAAAAATGCATGATAAGATTGCGCACCGTGCCCCGAGGGCCCGTCGGTTTCCCTGGCGTACCGCCGTTCCAAATGATTGCGGGCTATGGACGCGACAAGAACTCGACCCGTGTGGCCAGACTCAACGCCCGGATCGAAGCCATTCAAAAATGAAACGCAAATTAGAGCCGAATTGAAAGGAACCACCGATGTCCGAATCCGAACAACCGAATCTTATTGCCGAGATGCAGGCCGACACTGAAAACCTGTATCGCGAAGAATCGTTTACGGACTTGAAGATCGCTCAGATTCGGCGCCTGACTCCGGTCAATCCCGACGGCAGTGCCGACGAAGCACGTCCGTTGATGTTCATTGGCGAGACGCAGTTGATGTCGGCACGAGGCCCGCTCCCGATTCACACACCGATTGAAGCAACCGACCTCGCCGACGCCTTCGCGAAATTTCCCGAAGCCATCAATGCAGCCGTCGAACGCATGATCGAAGAAGCAAAAGAGATGCAGCGCCAGGAAGCAAACCGCATCGTCGTGCCCGGCCAGGGTCCCGGCGGTGGGTTCGGCGGTCCGGGTGCCCAGGGTGGCCCCGGCGGCAAGATCACGCTTCGCTAGGCGGGGTGTTCCCCGGTGCGATCGTGATCGCACCGACCCCAATTCGCGATGGGTTCGTTATCGGGTCAGGTGCTGAGCCAGGTGCTGGTCTAGCGATTGCCTTCCGCGGCTGCAGCATCCAAGACTTGTGCGGCGTAGTCATCGAGGCCTTGGCATACCCGAAACGGACTGCCTGTGGCTTCTGCGAAGGTCGGCAGCGGCGTGGCGTTACTTGCGCTCAACAAGTCGGCCAGCACCTTTTGTAACGCGGCCATCTGGCTTGCTGCCCCCGGCACAAGGGCAGCCGGATCAAAGCGATCGCTGCGCAACCGAATCACCTTGAGGACTTCGCCGGCCGATTGCCAATTCACAATCAGGTCGATCACCACAACCGGCCTAGCGCCCGCGCCCGAAACTGCAGCGGCCGCCAAGGCGTCGATACGTGTGTAAGGCAAGCGAATCTTCTTACCGTCATCGACTTCGACCACGATGGCATCGCTTTCCAAGGAAACCGGCACCGCTTCGCGCACGCGCATTTGGCGCACCGCCGGAACACTGTTCACCGCGGTCGTCGTCTCATCATTGTTCGTCACCGAGATCGCGAGCTCGGTGACTGTGTCTTCGGACATCGGTATCGCCGACGGCACGCTTTCCATCGTCATGGTGTCTTCGCAGAGCCCGAGATCTTCGGCGGCGGCAATCAGATCGGCTTCGTCGAAGTCCTCAAGATCGCCATCGAAGTCGTCTTCGAGCTCGATGCCAAGATCCTCAACCAGGCTCGGGTCGTTCCAAGAGTCCTGCGCCTCGACGTTTCGTGACTCGCTTGCGACTTCCTCGTCCAGGTCGCCAAGGTCGAGAGCTTCTGGATCAAGAGAGGAGATATCCGCATCACGTTCAGCGTCGGATGCCTGCCAGCCCTCGGAGTCGTCCATTTCGACATTTGTCGCGGCAAGATCAGACGGTGAAGCAAGCGCCAACTCGTCGACCTCGGTGACATCCATCTCTTCCATCGGAGCACCTGCTTTAATCGCGGGTGCGGTCGTATTGCCGGGCGTCTGGGAAGGTGCCCCCGGCACGACTTCATTTGAAGCGAGTGCTTGCAACTCTTCGCGCTCTGCCGTGCCCAACTGCTTATCGCCGAGAGCCACGATGGCTGCCTTGCGGGTCAACTCGGGGTCGAGATCTCTTGCGACACGAACGATCCGCTGGACCAACGCCGTAGGCAAGACCTCATCACTCTCAATCGCCTGCCTGAGAGCTGAGATCGCATCGCCCGGGTGCCCCGCGTCGAGCAAGGCCTCACCGACCTTCACCAACAACTGAGGGCGCGCCCCAATGGCAGGCTGGGCGTCTGTCAAACTGAACCAATGCGCCACCGCCTGTTCGGCACTGCCGGCTTGTAAGTCCGACTCCACAACCCAAAGCATGGGTTCGGTTGCTTGAGCAGACTTGCCAACCTGAGTCGCGACATCCCAATACGCCAACGCGACGTCTCTGTTTTTTGGCGCTCGCTTTATTTCATTGCGGAGCAAGTCGAAAGCGGGCTCGAGCTTGCCTTCGCCGATGGCACGCATTGCGCGCTCAAGGCCCGGATTGGAAACGACCTCCGTCGCTTCCTTCGCCTTCTCGATACTTCGTTCTTCGAAACGCATCAACATCATCACGGTGCCCACGACGACACCCAAGCCCAGACCCGCCATTTGAATCAACGCCGCAGGACGCACAAACTGGTCAAGCGAGATGGCCCCGCGAATAAAGAAATGTTCAAGCGCAAACCAGAGAGGCAGCAGCAACCAGCCCGGGGCCGGTAGCGCGCCCAGGATACGCGGGGCGCCGCGAAGCGATCGCACGAAGTAGGCACCGAGCAACGCCGCAATGAGGCCGCTTGCACCAAACCATGGCATCCCCGTCGCGGCCTCGTACTCAAAGTGTCGACTCGCTAAGCCGGTTCCGAAAGTGGACAGCACTGCGAAAGCGCCAAAGATTATCGAGCCATAGCCGTCTTCGAGAGCAATTCCCAAACAGAGCAACATCAGCAGCGACACCACCAGCGCGTACTGCGTCTCGTGGACCGCGATATGAGCCAGCCAATTCTGACTCTCGACGTGCTCTGCACCGATACCCAGCTTCCAGGGGGCAAGTTGTTTTACTTGTCCGAGAGCGGTCTCAAGCAGTGCGTTGAATTCTTCCTGTTCGCGCTGCGTGAGATGATCGGACATTGGCGCCAGTCCCATCTCTTCGCGCTGAGTCGTGTATTCTCGATGGAAGGCTTCCGCGTAATCGGGTGGAATCACGTTGCGGTAACGATCGCCCACCTCGAGATACGGATTTTCGTGGAGGTACTCAACGGCCTCGGCGCGACTCACATTGGCATGGTTGTCTTGACCCTGGGTCTGCATGTAGAAGACAACAAGGCACGCAGCGAGCGCATAGGTGACCCAAGTGAACCTTCTGGCAGATCCATCCGACTGCGTGACCAACACAAACATTCGTTTCTTTCCCACTCCCTCTGTGCCGTGGCGAGTTCATGACCGGCCGGTGCATGAAGTCGCCAGGCCCATTTTGGGGCGATCGGGTTCGGCTTGAAACACCAAGGGAAACTGACCCTATTGCTTGAGCTTCCACAGGCAGATGTCTCGCCTATCCCAATCGCATTAAACGGAAAGAACGGCCCGCGGCTAAAGCGAAAATCGGGCCTTGTGCTAATCGTCGACGCATGAGATTACGGCGAGCACCCGTGGCCTCCAAGAGGCTTGCGCGACGACCAGAACGGCCAGTTCTTCCACCGGCAAGCTTCGCTCAGCGATGTGCAATTGCCCTGCTCACAGCCTTTTGGCTCGCTTGCGTCGGTTGCGTCGAAGGAGACGAAGCGCCTTCGCCCGGCGCAGTCGCGCCCCTGGAGCCGGCCACACAACCGAGCGCGGAAAGCCGCCAACCCAGCAACCTGCCGATCGACCCAAGCCAGCATTACTCGGCAGACGCCAAGCACGACACGCATCGCATGCTGCTCGAAGACATGCATGCAGAGCGGCACCCCT
>JBLHOB010000342.1:0-4400 GCA_047619425.1 Myxococcota bacterium | reverse complement strand
CAGCCGCCGGAGCAGTCGGCGCGCTTTCGGCCCCGCCCTCTTCGGCGGCGTCCAACTCCGCCTTTGCCGCCTTCGCCTTTTTCTTTTCGAAGTAGCGCGCCATAACTTTCTGCACCATCGGCGCGGCGACCGTGCCGCCACCAGCGCCGGCGTGCTCAACGAGGGCAACCACGACAATCTCAGGCGCCTCGGCGGGAGCATACGCAGCAAAGAGCGCGTGATCGCGATAGCGGACGGGAATTTCTTCGGGCTTCATATCTTTAATAAGATCGAGGCTCACCACCTGGGTGGTCCCACTCTTGCCGGCCACCACAATGCCAGGGACCCGTGCGCGGGCACCCGTGCCGTGTTCGCCATGCACCACCGCAATCAATCCGGAGTTGATCACTTCGAGAATCTCTCGCGAGACTGGCACCCGCGAAACTTCTTGCGGCGTGACGATCTGCTCAACCTCTCCGTCCCACGTTTCGTAGCGCCGTACGAGTTGGGGACGCATCACGCGGCCACTGTTTGCAATCGCCGCAAAGGCCACGGCAAGTTGAACTGGCGTGGTCAGGTTGTACCCCTGCCCAATTGCCGCAGACACCGTCTCACCCTTGATCCACTCTTCGCCCTTGGCGCGTACCTTCCACGCTTTGGTCGGAATCAACCCGGCCTTTTCGGCTGAAAGCGCAATGCCGGTCCGGGTCCCAAGCCCAAAGCCCCGGGCATAACGAGCGATACGCTCGATACCGAGGCGAATGCCTAGATCGTAGAAGTAGACGTCACACGACCCCTTGAGGGCAGCCTCCAAGTTGACGTCGCCATGACCACCGCGCTTCCAACAGCGATACACCCGCCGCCCCAGCCGGTAGTGGCCAGGACAATAGATTTCTTCTTCGGTGTCGATCACACCTTCCGACAAGCCCGCCGCGGCAACAATCGCTTTATAGGTAGAGCCCGGCGAGTACTCCCCGGACACCGCACGGTTGCGCAGGGGCTTCCATGGATCGGAGATCAACTGGTCCCAGGTCGCAGAATCGATCCCCCCGGCAAAGGCATTGGGGTCGTACGAAGGTAGCGAAGCCAACGCGAGCACCTCACCGGTGGTGGGATCCATTGCGACGAGAGCACCCATGTGGTCGGGCAACTCGGGGTCTTTCGAACGGAAAGCCTCTTCGGCTGCTGCTTGTAGATCTCGATCAAGGGTCAGTACGACACGCCCGCCGGGCACCGCCTTGATTTCGTCGAGCAATTCGATTTCGCGGCCGGCAACGTCGACCACCACGTTGCGTCCGCCCGCGGTGCCGCGCAGATGCGCCTCGAGCTTCGACTCGAGGCCAAACTGGCCAACCACTTCGCCCGCGGCGTAGTCGCTGAATGCGGGAAGCCTAAGCTGTCGAATGCCGACCTCGCCGATTGTCCCCAGCAAGTGCGCTGCATGGTCCGCCTCGGCGTAGTGTCGTCGCGGCCCAATGTTGGTCACGACGCCGGGAAGCGCATAGCGATGGCTTTCAACCTGGGCAAAGCGCTCGTAACCGAGGTCGCCCCGGAGAACGACCGGCTGAAAGCGCTTGCGCCCGGAAGGCTTGCCAACGAGCTTGGCCAAGTTCTGAGCTGGCTCTGAAAGAATCTGTCCAAGCGCGCGGAAGGTCACGTCGCCACCGCGCAATTCGTTCGGGATCACCTGAACGCGATAAGCGGGCCGGGTCGAAGCCAGCATGCGCCCTTCGCGATCGACGATGTCACCGCGAGGTGCTTCGAGACGAACCGTGCGCACGAAGTTCTGCTCCGAGCGACTCCGCAGATCGGCACCTTCGACAATTTGCAGCTGGAACAACCGCGCAGAAAAAATCAGAAACGCGAGAACCACCAAAGCAGCGATGATGCCAATGCGTCCCTCGACTCCGTGATGGCCCCCCGGAGACAAGCGCCCGTCGTTAAACCCGCCGATCAAAAGGAGGGCCTATGGGCGTCAATCTCAAGCCCTGGGCGATTCGCTTCACCTTCCGCCCGGTCGCAGGCGCGACTCACGAGCGCATAAACCAGCGGTGCGAACAAGCCGTTGATTAAAGCGTGTGGAAACATGCCGCCGAGCCCCGACCAACTCACCCCTTCGTTTGAGCCCGCCGTGAGACCGCTCAAGAAAAGCACACCCAACGAGTACAGCAGCGTCACACCCGCGGCGAACAGCGCGAGCATCGCGCCCCCCCGCAAGTCAACCTGACTACGCACCACTGCGGTGATCGTAAAAACCAACACACGCAGCAACGCATGAGTGCCAAACACTGCAGCCGACAACAAGTCAGCCGCGAAGCCGAGTGCCGAACTCACCAGCAAGCCCGACGTTGCGTCGTCCCAGTGCAAACCCACTGCGAGTACGACGAGCAAGCCGAGATCGGGGCACAGTTCGCGCGGGATCGAAGTTGCGAGCCCGGCTTGAAGTCCGAGGGCAAACAAGCCGATCAAGAATGCGGCGAGCGCTCGCTTCATTTTTCACGCCCGCAAGCGCGCGGCGCGGTGAACACGAAGGCAGCACTTACGATGCTGCTCATGAAGCGGGCTCTGCATCTTCGGGGCCAGCCGCAACTTCGGGCGCCGCTCTATTGGCTTTGTCTCCGGCAGTCCCCGGCAGGGGAACTTTGCCATACAAGAGTTCCATAGTCGGTCCTTGGTGGAACATCACAAACACTTGCTCAAGACGTTCGAAGTCGACGGCGGGCGTGAGCACTGCAACTTGAATGAAGTCACCGCCGCGCTCTCGGATCTCTTCGACGACGCCGATCCGCAACCCTTTGGGATAGACGGCATCGAGGCCCGAGGTAATAATGATATCGCCGGTGTTGATGTCGCCGCCTTGCGCCACGAATTCAAATTCGAGATTGCCCGATCCGTTGCCTCGCACCACGCCTCGGGTGCGACTGCGCTGCACAACACCGTCTACTGCGCTTTGTCGGTCGAGCAACAACATGGCCTTGGCTGCGTGATCCGATGCCGCAGTGACGAGCCCCGCAACACCGCCATTGGTAATGATCGGGTTGCCGGCGTTTACACCGTGACTTTGCCCGCGGTCGACGACGACCGAGCGGAACCAGAGCGAGATATCCAACCCAACAACTTGTGCCGGCAGCATCGGCACTTCGAAGTCACTTCGCATGGCGGCGATGCGTTGCAGGTGCCCGGTCGCAACGAGCGCCTCGCGGTACTGCAGGTTTTCTTCTTCGAGCTTTGCCACTTGCTCAAGCAAGCGCTCGTTGTCTGCACCGACGTCGATCAAGTTGATGTAGCCGTACCAGACCTCGGCAATGCTACCCGCCGGAATCGAAACCAACTGCTGAATCGGATAGACAACTTCGAGCACAAGGCCCTGCCACCAGGGCAACTCGGCGCGGCGCGCTTCGTAATCGCGGGTGTCGCCAACCATCGCCATGGCGGCGATGAGCAACAGGCTAACGAACGCAATAGGCGCGCTAAATCGCTTCAGGAACTCGAACATGAGGCCCCACAGCGATCGATCCAATCGCAAAGAAGCCAGCGAGCCCAGCTAGCTAGAGCACGGTCGCCCGTGCCCTCGCGGGCCGCCACAACGCTCAGGAGCGAATCGTCACTTCTTTGAGTAAATGCAGCTCGTCGAGGCAACGTCCCGTCCCCATGGCAACGGCCGTCAGTGGATCCTCGGCCAGCATCACGGGCAAGCCCGTAACCTCGCGCAGGAGGACGTCGAGGTTCGACAACATTGAACCACCACCAACGAGCACGATTCCCTTATCAACAATATCCGCCGAGAGCTCTGGGGGTGTTCTCTCGAGGGCCATCTTTACGCTTTCGACGATCGCATTGATCGGCTCGGCAAGTGCTTCACGGATTTCTTCGGACTTGATCTCCAGCGTCTTGGGGACACCTTGAACGAGATCGCGCCCCTTCACTTCCATGGTACGAATTTCGTCGACCGGGTAGGCAGTACCAATCTGGATCTTGATGAGCTCCGCAGTGCGCTCGCCGATCAAGAGATTGTACTTGCGCTTGACGTAGTTGATGATCGCTTCGTCCATCTTGTCGCCACCGACTCGGGTCGAGTTTGCGTAGACGACACCCGAAAGAGAAATGACTGCAACTTCGGTCGTACCGCCACCGATGTCGATGATCATGTTGCCCGAGGGTTCAGTGATCGGAAGCCCGGCACCGATCGAAGCCGCCATCGGCTCTTCGATGAGATAGACCTCGCGAGCACCGGCCAACATCGCGCTCTCTTTGACTGCGCGCTTTTCAACTTCCGTAATGCCCGACGGCACGGCGATTACAATGCGCGGGCGAACCATGCGCTTACGATCGTGAACGCGTGTAATGAAATAGCGAAGCATCGCTTCGGTGATTTCGAAGTCGGCGATGACGCCGTCCTTCATGGGACGAATGGCAACGAT
>JBLHOB010000341.1:0-4405 GCA_047619425.1 Myxococcota bacterium | reverse complement strand
GCAGAGGGGGCTATTGAACGTACACGCTTCGCGCGAATTTTCGCGTCGCGTCTGAAGCAAACTCTAGAAGAGCAGCTTTACACCCAGGGTCAGGTTGTTTGTAACGCCCTTTTCCGTATCGAAGACAACGGTGTCTTCGAGCTGAATCGCTAGGTTTGACGAGAAGTAGTACTCCGCACCGAACTTCGGACCAAAGGCGCCCACTTCATCTGTGAACTTCTCGCCGCCCGCGTTGCCCGATGCGTCGATCTCAATAAAGGTCACACCAGCGAGGAAGCCGGCATAAAGGAGAATGTTCTCCTCAGGCCCCATCAAGTTTGAATTGATACGCACCTGGCCGGACGGGGTCACGAGGGTGACATCCACGAAATCGCTGAGCGTCGCCGCCACGGACAAGCCTGCACCGTACTCAAAACGCACGTCCGCCGAACTTCGCGTTAACGTCGCACCAAGGATCACGGTCGTGGACTTTGAGAAATCATCGGGCTTGTTGCTCAGCACACTGAAGTTCGCAGTTGCAGCTGTACGACCACCAAGTTCAAGTTCTCCGCTCGCACTCGCGGTCGTCGCAAACATCATTGTCGTAATTACAACTGCAGTTCCAACTGCCACCAACACATTCATCCATCCTCTTGTCATTTTCATTTTCTCCGATGTGATCCAGCAAACGCTCAGCTTCGATTTGAGGCTTCGCGCGCCGGAGCCGGTTGCGGGGACTTAACGACCGGGCAACTTGAAAGCGATTTCTCCCTCGCCTTCGAGTCGACCTGACTGGGGGGTTTGTTGTGCGTCAGACGCTTCGGTGACTCGAGGAGTCACGAAGGTTCCGATTTCGTTTGCGGTGACGTAGCCATCGTTGTTGAGGTCTGCCTCACCCGACAGTGCCGCAATGAAGGAAGTCGTGAAGATGCCGCGCCCGTGGCGCTCAAGCACCTCTTCGCCCTCACCACCCGCGGTGACCATCTGCACCGAACGTAGACTGGTTACTTTGTCGATGTAGTTTGAAGACGACTTTTTCACCAACCCGATACCGCGAGTAAAGCCGAGGCCCGAGTAACACGAGTCCATCGCGTAGTAGACATGCTTAGCAGGCAGCCGGTTGGTCAACTCGCGAAGCTGACGCATCGGGATGCCGGTCGAGAAAACGTGCTGGGGGTCGCCGTCGACCGGGATGATGTAGCCGCGCTTTTCCTGCGAGGGGCCGGGCAGCGTTTCCGTTTGCCCATGGCCGGCGAAGAAGATCATCACCATATCGTTCTCGGAGGTTTGAGCCTGCAGCTCACTGCCGAGCAACCGCAAGATCCCATCGCGGGTCGCGTCTTCATCGTAGAGCTCAAGCACGGTTTCAAAGCCGAGCTTCTTGAGCTGTTCGGCGACTCGGCGTGCGTCGGGCGCAGCGCCGGTGAGCGGTGGCCAGTAGTTGTAGTCATTGATCCCGATCACCGCTGCGATGCGCTTGGTGTACCCCGGCTTGTAGGTCTTGGGCGGCTTGATCTCGAACACCTTTCCCGACATCGCAGAACCGCTCTCTCCGCCTCCCGACGGCTGCGCGGGCCGTTTGGCAGCGGCATTCAAGATCGCCACGACGTCGCGGTGTCGGCGTTTGCGGGCATGCTTGATCGCGAGTTGGCCTTGCGAGCTTTCGGCGGTGATGTCCGCCCCCCGGTCGACCAAATACGTAACGACGTCCACGTGGCCAAACTCACTTGCATTGATCAGCGGTGTATCGCCGTCGTACTCCGCCTGATCGATATCGGCACCGGCCTCGACCAGCGCTTTCACAACTTCGAGTTGGCCTTTCGCTGCAGCCAGATGCAGGGCCGTCACGCCGTTGTCGTCCGCTTCGTTGGGGTCCGTGCCCGAAGCGAGCATCTCTTTTACGGCGTCGAGATTGCCCTTACCCGCGGCTTTCGACATCTCCGTCTGCGCGTTCGCAACCGACGCAAGCGTCAGCGCAATGACCAAAGCGCATGCGAGCGAATTCACTGAACGTACCCAGACATGAAGCATTGACGATCCCCTTCGCGCTACTTTCCCGCCCCGAATGCGACTTCTCCGGCACCGCTCATACGGCCATACACGGGAGTCTGGCGGCTCTTCGTGGCCAACTTGACCTGGTCTGCAACGAACCAACCAATCTCGGTTGCAGTAACGACGTCGTCCCCGTTGCGATCCGCTTCGCCGCTCATGCCCTGCAACAAAAACTTCGTGAAGACGCCACGTCCACCTTGCTCAATTGCCTGCTGACCTTCGGTGCCCGCGGTGAGCATCTGCACCGCCTGGATGCGCTGCCCGCGCGAGTTGGGAGTGCCCTGCCCTCGAGACACTGCCAAGCTCCCCGAGTAACACGCGTCCATTGCGTAGTAGACGTGCTTGGCTGGCAGGCGATTGCTCAAATCGCGAATCGTCTCCATCGAGATGCCGGTCGTGTAAGCGTCATCGGCGGACCCACCGGTCGGCACGAGATAACCGCGCTTTTCGCCATTGGGCAGAGTCTCTGTCGTGCCGTGGCCAGCGTAAAAGACAAAGGCAAGGTCTTCCGAAGTCGTCGCGCGCTGTAACTTGTTCCCGAGAAGTTCGAGGATCGCCTCGCGAGTTGCGTCCTCGTCATAGAGCTCGAAGACCTCGTCGAAGCCCAGCACGCGCAGCATGTCCGCCGTGTCCTTGGCGTCCTTCGCCGCACCTTCGAGATTGCTTTGGTGCGCATACTTGCTTACGCCGATGACGGCGGCGATGCGACGACCGTACTCGGACGTAAAGACGATGGGGTCGGGCGGGCCAAAGGGAGTCGGTTGCTTGCCCTTCGTTTTGCGATCGCGAGTCGCCTTGGTGATGTAAGCCGCAATCTCGTTGTGGCCCTTTTGCTGAGCCTGGCTGACCGCGTCCCGGGCGGGCAGTGCCGCGCCGAGCTCGATCAATACCTTCACAGCTTCGAGTTCGCCCGAGCGCGCCGCCTTGATCAAGGGAGTGCCGGCCTTCGGGCCGCTTCGCAGCATCGCTGCCGCGCTGCCGTCGTTGAGCAGATTGCCGTTGGCGCTTGGACTGTTCACGGCATCAATCGTCGCCCCATAAGTAACAAGAACGCGAATCACCTCGACATGCCCCTGCCGGCTAGCGATGTGTAGGGGGGTTGAGCCGAGTCCATTTTCGGCGTCTACATCGGCACCGGCTTGCGCCAATGCCTCGACAACATCCGCGTGCCCCTTCGAGGCCGCGTGATACATCGGGGTATTGCCACGAAAGTCGGGCTTGTCAAAGTCAGCCCCGTCCGCGATGTACTTTTCAACCTTGGCGAGGTCACCCTTCTTCGCTGAGCTCGCAACCGACGCCGAGGCCACGTCGAAAGGCGCAACGACCAGAAACGCAAAAACGATGGCGACCGCGCGCCATCGCGCTTGGCCAATGCTCCGGGTGGACAACCCGCGTGCGAATTGATTGTCGCTACATTGGTGAATGAATGGGGCAAAGCTCATCTCGAAGTTCTTCAATGAAGCTCTCCTGGGAAGCTCATCATCCCGACCGCTCATTTCCCGGGCCTCAGAGTCACCGCAGCGATGAGTTCGCCGCAGTTTTCGTTGGGGTGAATTTTGCTAAGTCGCGGTTGAATCGTCAAGGTGTATATCACGCGAGTCATCGCGGGACCTTGTCCGACTCCGCCCATGGCACCCAGAACGTATGCAGGCCATCGCAATGAATGCGATGGCCTGCATATTCGCCGAATATCGTCTTCTCGCTAGTCGTCTCTTCCGCCAAGCAGGCCCAGAGCGTGTGCCCAATACAGCAACGTCAGCAGTGAAGTGACGAATGCCGCAACGTAGGTAAGTGCAGCGGCATTGAGAACCTTGCGCGCACCGTCGACTTCGTCATTGCTCAAGTAGCGCCCCGAAAGTGCGGCAAGCGCACGACTGCTCGCGTCGAATTCGACTGGCAGTGTGATCAGTGTAAACAATGTGGTCGTTGAAAAGAGTAGGATCCCCGCCCACGCCAAAGTCGAACCGAGCGCAGTCGCCATGCCGCCCATAAAGACCGACGCGATGATCACGAACATCGAGATTCCGCCGCCCTTGTTCGCGATTGGCACCCACTGCGAGCGAAACTTCAGCGGCGCGTAGCCTTCGGCATGTTGAATCGCATGTCCGACTTCATGGGCCGCAACGCCGAGAGCCGCCATGCTGTTGCTGCCGAAGACGGGCTCACTCAGGCGAAGAGTCCGGCTGCTTGGGTCGTAGTGGTCCGTCATGCTGCCGGCGATCGGTTCGATCGTTACGCCCTGCACTCCGTTGTCCGCGAGAATTCGCTCGGCGATCTGTGCGCCGGTATAGCCACAGGCCGTGCCGATCTGGCTATATCGTTTGAAGTTGCCTTTGACCTGCGAGTTCGCCCAGAAGCTCAGCAGCATTCCGGC
>JBLHOB010000340.1:0-4407 GCA_047619425.1 Myxococcota bacterium | reverse complement strand
GCTTTTCGCGGGGGTGCATTTGGTGATGGGTCGAGAACACGCCAGCCAACACGGTCCACCTTGGTGCCGGTACTGCGATAGCGGTCGATGGTGCCTGCGTCGGTGGGTTGAACGAGGGTCGTGATGACCGTGGTTGTCGAATAGAGGTGGTCCTCGTGCCAAGCGGCCAGAAGGCGACGGCAGACCATGTCGTAGATCTGGCCCTCATCGCGCCCAAGGCGAGCGTGCGTGGAGGAAGTTGTGGTTGGGATCAATGCGTGGTGGTCGGTGACCTTCGCATCGTTAATGAAGCGCGAGCCCAGTGCGGCAGTGCCCGTTCCCTGTGCGAGATGTTGGGCATACGGAGCGGAGATCGCCGCGACGATCGGGCCAAGGGTTTGCGCGACGTCTTGTGTCAGCACTCGGCTGTCGGTACGCGGGTAGCTGAGCACCTTTTTCTCATACAGGGCTTGAGCGAAGTCGAGAGTCTTTTGTGCCGAGTATCCGTAGAGCCGGTTCGCATGGCGCTGAAGTTCGGTGAGATCGTAGAGCAGAGGTGGTGGGATCTTGCGCTGGCGTCCATCGACGGACTCAACTGTTGCCGCGCCCGTTAGAGCGCGTTCGGCAATTTCTCCGGCTAGGGCTCCGTCGTTGGGCAGGCGCTGGGCCTGCCGGATGCTGTCGAGACTGGCGGGTGGCTTGTCCTGGCTCTTCGCCGTCGCCGTCGGGGCCTCGCCGACACGAAAGTAGGTTCCTTCGTAACTCGGCGCGCTTTCATCGGGGGCGCCATCGGCGCCGTGGGGCCTGAAAACGGCGCGTACTTCTCTGTAGGCATCGGGCACGAAGTCGCGGATCGCAAGTTCGCGCTCGACCACCATTGCGAGAGTTGGCGTTTGCACGCGTCCCACGGAGAGGACTTCGCTCTTGCCGGGTTGGCGCAGGGTGTAGGCGCGGGTGAGGTTCATGCCTACGAGCCAGTCTGCGCAGCTTCGCCCTCGGGCCGCGTCGGCGAGGCCGTCGAACTCTGCTCCTGGCCGAAGCCGCGAAAAACCGTCGCGAATGGCGCTGTTGGTGAGAGATGAAATCCAAAGGCGCTGGACCGGCTTTGTGGCGCCGGCGGCTTCGTAGATAAAACGAAAGATCAGCTCACCCTCACGCCCTGCATCGGTTGCGCACACAATGCGTTCGGTGTCTGGGGCACAGAGGATCTTCTTCACGATGTCGAACTGGTGCTGGGTCTTGTCGTAGACCCGGAGTGGCCATTTCGGCGGGATCATCGGCAGCGTGCCGAGGTTCCAGCGTTTCCAGTTCGGCTCGATCTCGTGGGGCTGGGCTAGGGACGCGAGGTGCCCGATCGCCCAAGTGACGACGTATCCGTTGCCCTCAAGCGCGCCGTCCCGACGGTTTTGGGCACCCAAAACAGCGGCGATCTCACGGGCCACGGATGGTTTCTCGGCAAGTACGGCGATCGTCATACAGACGTCACCATTTTCGTGCGCGCATTCACTGGTTGTGCTCGGTCTCGCGTGCCGGACAGTTTTTCGGGGGGGGCTGCGCTTAGAGTGCGCGCTTGCTGAGAGTAGCGCGGTGCCCCCAATTGGGGAGCGATAAAACTTGCCGTTGCGGGCATCCCCGCGCATTATTCGACCGCGCGCTTCCGAGCGCACACGGGGGGAGTGAAATGAGTAAGTTTGTGATTCACGGTGGACGGCCGATCAAGGGCCATGTCCGGGTCAGCGGCAACAAGAACGCGTCGCTGCCGATGATTGCGGCCGCATTGCTGACCGACGAAGAGGTCGTACTCGAGAACGTGCCGACGATTCGGGACGTGGCGTCCATGCTTGAGATTGCGAGTTATCTCGGTGCCGATGTGTCGCGCGAAGGGCATACGGTTCGGATTCGGGCCACTGAGATTGTGACTCACGAGATTCCCTGGGAACTTTGCGAGAAGAATCGCACGAGCTTTCTGTTCGTAGCGCCGCTCTTGCATCGCGTTCGCGAGGCACAGGTGCATCAACCGGGAGGCGACATGATTGGTCGCCGCCGACTTGATGCCCACTTTTATGGCCTCGAGAAGCTCGGGTGCACCGTAGATGCCGAGTCGTTCAAGCTGTCCGCGAGCGAGGGCATGCGGGGCAGTATTTTGTTCTTCGACGAGGCGAGCGTCACGGCCACCGAGCACATCATGATGGCCGCGGTGTTGGCGGAGGGCGTCACCGAGATTCGCAACGCGGCAAGTGAGCCTCACGTTCAAGACCTGGCGTCGATGCTTGTGGAGATGGGGGCCGAGATCTCGGGGATCGGCACCAATACGCTGGTGGTGACAGGTGTAGACAAGCTTGGTGGCACGACGCATCACATCGAGGGTGATCACATTGAAGCCGGTAGCTATTTAGCGCTCGGTGCTGCCCTTGGCGGCGAGATGGTTGTTGAGGGAATTCGCGGCGGTCACTATTGGATGACCAACCGAGTCTTCGAACGCTTCGGCATTGATCTCGAAATTGGCTCTGATTCAATCTACCTCGCGGGCGACCAGGTGCCGCGAATTCGCCAGGACGTGGGCGGCAAGACGCCGCGTATAGACGACGGCCCGTGGCCACAGTTCCCATCGGATCTTATGAGCAGCATGCTCGTACTCGCCACCCAGGCTGAGGGCTCGGTTCTGTTCTTCGAAAAGCTCTTCGAGAGCCGGATGTACTTCGTCGACCCGCTCGTGCAGATGGGCGCCAACGTGATTGTCTGCGATCCGCATCGCGTGATCATCAGCGGCAAGACGCCCTTGATCGGACAAACCGTGCGCAGTCCCGATATTCGCGCCGGAATGGCGCTGATTATCGCGGCCCTATGCGCGACGCAGCGTCCCAGTGTCGTGCAGAATGCCGAGATTGTGGATCGCGGCTACGAAGACATCGTCGGCAAGCTCAGATCCTTGGGCGCTGAAATTGAACGCGTCGCCGACTGAGTGTGATCGCGGAGCTATCGCTGCTAGCGGCCGCTTCTAACGGAAAGCAAGCCGACCACCTCAGCCAATGAAGCACTACTCGACTTTACCTTCGAGGTGGTAGTAGTCGAAACCCTCGCGTTCGAGGGTGCCGACCCACTTGAAGGGCAGACCTTCGGGAAGTGACGCAAGGGTTTGCGCTGAAATCGTCATTTGATTGGTCGCGGCGATTTTCTGCAAGTGGCCCGCCACGTCGAGGGTCGTGCTGTAAGCAATGCCGCGCTTCAAGTCGACCAGGGATTGGCCCGTGTGGACGCCGATGCGAAACGAGAAATCGCTGTCGAGGACGTTTTCGTTCTTGTTGAAGTCGACGAGTCGTTCGAAGACAGCACTACCGGCCCGTACGGCATCGTGGCTCGACTCAAAGAAACACATCAACTCGTCGCCGTTGCTGTTGAGGAGGTGGCCGCGAAACTCGGCGACGATCCCCGCGATGTAGGCCCGGAAGCGCTCAAAGCTCACGATGATGCGTTCCGGTTCGTGAATATTGGTTTTCATTCCCATCGAGTTAACGACGTCGACGTCCATGAAACTGCCGTTGACCAAGAAATCTTTTGCGATCTGTTTTTCGAGTGCGACTTTCTTTTCCATCGCAGCCCGCAGTCCGTTTGGATCGGCGCTTCGCACCGGGGGCACGCTGCTGGACGTAGCTTTGGCCGGCGCGGAGGTGAGCTCCAACTTCGCGACGACTCGGCCTGCGAAAATGATCTCGTCGCCTGTATGCAGATCCATGCGCGTCGTGATTTCCTGGCCGTTGACCGTGGTTTGATTGGTGCCGCTCTTGTGATACAGCGCCAATCCGCGCCCTTCCCAGACGAGTTCGGCGTGGTTGCGCGATACACCGAGGTCCTGAAATCGGATGTCACACCGACTGCTGCGACCCAATGTTGTCCGGCCGCGCCGAATCGCATGGCGTATCGGCGGGCATTGCGTGCCGTCTTCACCGGCCGACTCGCGGACTTCGAGGAAGCCAACTTCGGCGGCGGAGTCCTCGCTCGCAAGTGACCGATTGACGCGTACTTCTGCTGTTGCGGCTTCGAGCAACTCGGTCTCAAAATGCGTCCCTGTACTCTTTGCATGTTTGAGTGGGACGGCGGGTGCGTAGAGTTGGGTGAAGTCCAAAAGTGGTGTGCCTTCGCGACTGCGAACGTCCAGCAGGATTCGGCCGATCTGGATCTGTGTACCGGGTACGAGCATCGCCGACTGCACCGAAGAGCCGTTTACCATGGTGGGATTGGTCGCCTCGGCGAGGTGTTCAATCGTGTAGTTACCGCGCTCGTGGAGGATCCTCGCTTGGCGTGCCGAGACCGTTGAGTCGCGCAGCAACACGCCGCCGGTTAGGTCGGCTTCGTTGAGTCTGCGACCGATGATGACTTCGTCGGCATCAATCGTAAACTTTTGCCCGGTGTCGACTCCCTCGAGCACGA
>JBLHOB010000339.1:0-4409 GCA_047619425.1 Myxococcota bacterium | reverse complement strand
TCTTACGGTGCTTCTCGTAGCTGGCCGCAAAGGCAACCTGGGCGTCAATCGCGATCCCACTCCATCCAAGCTTCTCTTCCAAGTAATAGGTCGTGCTCGATTCCCATGGATGGTAAGAGCCCACGTCTAGAAAGAACCCGTCCCTGCGGTCGTTGAAGAAGTGGCGAATCACCAACTCTTCGTTGAGTTGAGAGTAGAGTTTCTCCTGCGTGAGGATCGCGTCGCGCTCTGCGTCACCGCATGCGACCACCACCGCACTTACCGCCAAGACCAATGCGACGCAAAGAACTTTGGGAACTCGGCTAGGGATATTCATTGTCTTCGACTCCACACCTCGTGAGAAACGCGATTCGGTTCAGTCTACTGCACCATGACGGCTTGCATCGAAACTCCCCGATCGAAGCTGGCCGTCGGTGACTTTGGCTTCCCAACAGCTAGCGAAGCCCTTCAATAAATCCCTTCACCGCGCCCACACCCTCTTCCTCCATGACGCGAATCGTTTGCGTGCCGATCACCGCCAGGTCCACCTGCCCTTTGAGCATCTGGACATCGGCTGCGTTCTTCACACCGAAGCCCAACGCAAGGGGGAGCTTCGTCGCAGCGCGACAGCGAGCGAGGTATTGGTTCAGATCCTCCGAGAACGTCGTATCGGCACCCGTGACCCCTTTGCGCGCAACGCAGTAGATTAGGCCTTCTGCCGATTCGTCGATCAAACGCATGCGCTCATCGCTGGTACTGGGGGAGTAGATAAAAATCGGCGAAAGTGCGTTTTGCTTCATCGCGGCGAGGTAGTCCCCGGCTTCTTCCGGGGGGAGATCGGGAACGATCGCTCCGACCAAACCCGCCGCAGCCATCCGCTCTGCAAACCGCTCGACGCCGTATTTGAACAGGATGTTGTAGTAGGTCATGATCAGAAACGGGATGTCGAAACGCTTCGCGACCTCCTCACCAAACTCCATGCAGCGCTCAACCGTCGACCCTG
Organism: Myxococcota bacterium; assembly: GCA_047619425.1. Lineage (GTDB taxonomy): Bacteria > Myxococcota_A > UBA9160 > UBA9160 > UBA4427 > DUBZ01. The sequence goes on along the minus strand of JBLHOB010000339.1, from coordinate 3,427 downwards.
CCTCGAGAGCAAGCTGGTTGGCGTGCAAAATGACAGGGCCATCTGCCATGGGCTCGGAGAACGGGATCTGCAGTTCCATCACATCGACGCCGGCTTCGACCATCGCCTCGACCACTCGAAGTGAGTCGTCGAAGTTCGGGTAGCCCATCACGATGTGGGTCATCAGCAAGATGTCCTTCTGGGCCATCTTTTCTCTGAGGGTTTGCTCAAGCATTGTACTGCTCCGCTTTTTCGATGATGAACTTTTCCCACTGCGGATCGCCAAACGCGTCCGCCACAGTAAAGATGTCTTTGTCGCCGCGACCGGACTGATTGATCAGGATGATTTCGTCCTTGCCCATCTTGGGTGCTTCTTTGAAGGCTTGTACGAAAGCGTGAGTGGACTCAAGAGCTGGGATGAGGCCCTCTTTCTTTATCGTGAGTGCTAACGCGTCTACAACCTCTTTGTCCGTTGCCGCCTCAAAGCGCACGCGCCCCTCGGCGTGCAGGTGCGAGAGAATTGGCGAGACCCCGACATAGTCAAGCCCGGCGGCAACGCTGTGGGTTTCGTTCATCTGTCCGTCGTGGTTTTGCAAGAAGTTTGTCAGGTAGCCCTGCGCGACGCCAAGGGAAGCATCGTCTGAAGCCAGCCGTGCGGCGTGACGCCCTGTTGCAAGACCATCGCCGCCCGCTTCGATACCGATCAACTCGACTTCGTCGTCAAAGAAGCCACTGAAGATCCCCATCGCGTTTGAGCCACCGCCAACACACGCATAGACGCGATCGGGTGTGCGCCCAACGCGTTCGAGCATTTGTGCGCGCGCCTCCGTACCGATGATCGACTGAAACCAACTCACCATCTCTGGGAACGGATGGGGTCCACACGCTGTACCGAGGGCGTAGTGGGTGGTATCCATATTGGTCACCCAATCGCGAAACGCCTCATTGATGGCGTCTTTGAGCGTACGCGTGCCTTCCTTTACAGGAATGACCTCTGCGCCGAGACGTTCCATCCAAAATACGTTGGGACGCTGGCGCATGACATCGACTTCGCCCATGTAGATCGTGCAGTCGAGCCCGAACTTCGCGGCCATTGTCGCGGTCGCCACGCCATGCTGTCCGGCTCCGGTTTCAGCAATGACGCGAGTCTTGCCCATTCGCTTTACCAACAAGCCCTGTCCCATCACGTTGTTGGCCTTGTGGGCCCCAGTGTGGTTGAGGTCTTCGCGCTTGATGTAGATCTGCGCGCCGCCGAAGTGGTTGGTCAAGTTCTCGGCAAAGGTGATCGGCGTTGGCCTGCCCGAGTACGTGTGCATGAGTTCTACGAACTCAGCCCAAAATAACGGGTCGGCCTTCGCCTTCTCGAACGCATCGATCAACTCGTCAAAGGTTGCGACCAGGATCTCGGGGATAAATGAACCGCCGAATTTCCCATAGTATCCGCGTCTATTCATCGGGATTGCCTCCAAGGGTTTGTGAGAACACCAGCTGGTCTGTCCGGCAATAGAGTTCTGCAAAAATTGCACTGCGCGCGTGCGCAAAGTGAAGAGTCCGTTTAACGAGCAGCACGTCGTCGCGAGACGAAAGCCCCAGCAGCTCGGCGCGCTCTGCACCCGGGCGACACACTCGAAAGTTTTGATCGGCCGAAGTCGGGCGCATGTGGAAGTGCTCGTCGGCAAGCTCGGCCAAAGATCGCCCCGCCAAAGGCAGGCGTCCCAGGCCGGGAAAGTGCTCGGGATCGAGATAGATCTCTTCGAGCAATACCGGGGCGTCTCGCACCTTCGAAAGTCGCGATAGAAAATACGCCTCGCGTTCGGTGAAGGGATTTTCGCTGTCCGCCTCAACCTCGATGCGGGTCGCACGGCGAACCAAAGTCGTTTTGACATCGATCCCGACGCGCTGAAACGAAGCCATCGTCCCGGCCAGGGTAAACAGATCCACCTGCTCCGGGGGCTCGGTAACAAACGTGCCCGAACCCCGTCGCCTCTCAAGACACCGCTTACGAATCAAGCGATCCGTGGCCTGCCGAACCGTCGGTCGCCCGATCCCAAACGTGCGTGCAAGCTCGGGTTCAGACGGGATGCGACTCCCAAGTGGGTACTCCCCCGCACGAATCCGCCCAAGCAGCAGGTCAGCCAGTTGGTGATACAGCGGGATTGGGGATTGGGGGTTCAAGGCGGTCATTGCGTCTCCACCTGCAGCTTCGCAAATGCTGACAAGTTGTCAATACAACTTAACTACGCAGAACGAAATCGCCCCCCCGACAGTCCCTATTCGAGCGCTTTGACCTCCCCACCCCGCGCCCAGATCGCCTTTGGGGCCTGCAGGACAGCGAGATCCTCAATCGGGCTCGACTCGACCATCAGCATGTCGACTGCCAAGCCCTCGCGAATGCGCCCAGTCGTTTTTTGGAGCCCCAAGGCGTCAGCGGCATTTGCCGTTGCACTCGAGAGGACATCGGCGTTTGAAAACCCGGACAATCGCGCGAACACCGGCAGTGCCTTCGGCAGATCGTGGTGCCGCACGCCGGGGATCCCCGCATCGGTGGATGCCACGAACTTCACACCGGCGGATTTCATCTCGGTGTAGATCTCGCGGAAGGTCGAGAGCCACGGTGTGTCGGAGGTCAAAAAGCGTTGCCAGCCCGCATTGATTGTCGGCGAAACCCATACACCGCGGCGCGCCATCTCGATGACAACCTCGGCTTGATAATCCGATGCCCACTTGCCATCGCTCCCCACCCAGGAGCAATGTTCGATTGTGGTCACTCCTGCATGAGCTGCGTTGCGAATGGCCTCGCTGCCATGGCAGTGTGCAGCGACGGTAAGGTTGCTTGCATTGGCGGCATCGACCATCACCTTCATGAAGGGCAAGTCAAACTGAGCCTTGCTCGGGTCGCTGTTCTTGGTGAAACGCCCACCGGAGGCCATGATCTTTAGGAGGTCGACACCGTGATCGAGTTGGCGCTGCAGCACCGCCAGCGCTTGCGCGTGAGTTGCTGCCTCGCCTCCCCAAAAGTGACAGTGGCCGCCTGTGCTTGTGATGGGTTGTCCGGCACACAACAGACGTGGGCCCAGGATCTCACCTGCGAGAATGCGATCGCGAATCTCAATCTCCGCCCAAGCACCGCCACCAAGATCTCGCGCAGTGGTAATGCCCGCCTCGACCATCTCCCGAGCACGACCCGCCATGGCATCAAGATCGCGAGGGTCCTCGGGCTTGGGCGGGGTACCCACCTTGGGATCGAGCTCTAAGTGGACATGGGAGTCGATCAAGCCCGGCAGCAACCAAGCACCGTCCCCGTCGATGGCATCGCGAGTCGGAACCTTCTCAGCACCGAGAGCAACGATCCGCGACTCATCGAACTCGATTGCAGTGTGATCGCTAACCGCCTCACCATCGAAGATTTGCACGTTGACGATCCGCACCAAGGCAAAGGCCTCCTCCG
>JBLHOB010000338.1:0-4410 GCA_047619425.1 Myxococcota bacterium | reverse complement strand
CCTCACCCTTGCGACCAATGACGTGCGGGTCGACGACAGCAGAAGAGTTCAACTGACTTTGGGTGACGCAGCCGAACAATATGAGGTGTACGTACCGGCCGGCCTGAGTCGTGGTCCCTATGTCGTGATGAGCGTCGCAGACACGGGTTCGGGGATGGACGATCAGACCCGCGAAAGACTTTTCGAGCCCTTCTATACGACAAAGAACGAAGGCCGCGGGACGGGAATCGGTTTGGCGACTGTCGCAGGCATCGTCGAGGCTTGCGGCGGAGCGATCGCAGTCGAGAGCGAGATCGGCGTAGGCTCGACGTTCCACCTGTTTTTTCCGGCGGTGAAAGAAGCCGCAGTGATGCGCACGCGCGACTATGCATCCCACGCACTCATGAGTGGTAGTGGTGAGACTGTGTTGCTCGTCGAGTCTGAAGCCATCGTGCGCGGATTGTTCGAAAAGGTTCTTACGCGCTGCGGCTATAGCGTGCACGCTGTTGAGGATGGCCCGGCGGCGATCAGTTTCTGTCAGACCCGTGACGGTCCGATCCATCTCTTTATGACAGATCTCGCGATGCCACGTCTGTGTGGCCGCGAAATTGCAAATCAAATTTTGGAGATGCGGCCGGAGATACGCGTACTTTTCACGTCCGGCTATACCGAGGAATCTCTGCGCAGCGAGGGGGTTTTGGATGACTCGACCCATATCGTCGAGAAGCCGTTCGCCGTGCACGTCCTTGCAGAAAAGATGCGTCGCGCCCTCGAACCCGACTGACTGTAGGCTGGCTCACAGACTCGCTCGGTTGACTCGCCTGCGGTGACGCGCCGAAGGCCCTTGTTGTCGGGCTGCCAGCCTAGCGGCGTTTGGTTAGTGTCTTGGGGACCACCACTATGAGGTGCCCCCATGAGCGACTGGTTGCGCGATTTGTTTCGCGACCGACCCATCTGGATCAACGTGTTGATGGTCTTCAGCGGCTACATGACGTTTTTCTACATGCCGTGGGATATTTTCTGGAAGCCCGTCGCCGAGGACAAAGAAGTCTGGTTCGGCATCATGTTCAGCGGGTGGTGGGCGAAGCTTTTTGCGCTGCCTCATTGGTACGTCTATGCGGCAGCGATCCACGGCTTGCGCCGACGTCGCCCTTGGATTTGTACATGGGGCGCGCTGTATACGGCGCAGATTTCCCTGGGCATGCTGGTCTGGAACATCAGCTACTTCGGTTTCTCCCTGACCGGTTGGTTCGTCGGCATTGTCGGCGCGGCACCGTTTGCACTCTTGACCCTTGCACTCGCTGACGCGCGGGATCACTTCAGTGAAGTTCGCAAGCCCATGCGCGCGCGCTACGGCGAGTGGGCTTTGGTAACCGGTGCCTCCGCGGGACTCGGCGCTGAGTTCGCCCGGGCACTGGCGCGCGACGGGGTGTCGTGCGTGCTCACTGCACGGCGCGGTGACAAGCTGCAAGAACTCGCCGACGAACTCGAGAAGAGGCATCGAGTTGAGACGCGGATTGTTGTCGCCGACCTTTCGGCGAGCGATGGGCCCGACGTTGTCGCTCGTGGTTGTGATGGGCTCGAGATTGGCGTGATCATCAACAACGCGGGGTTCGGCTATTCGGGACGCTTTGACAAGCAAGACACCGATCGATTGCGCGACATGGTGATGGTCAACTGCGTGGCTCCAGTTGTGCTTACCAATATGCTCCTGCCCGGAATGAGAGAGAGGGGCAAGGGTGCGGTCATCATCACGGGCTCGGTTGCTGGCCGGCAGCCGCTGCCACTTCACGGTGTGTACAGTGCGACGAAAGCCTTCGACATGTTGCTCGGCGAAGCGCTCTACATCGAACTCCTCGACGCCGGAATCGATGTATTGGTACTTGAGCCGGGCTCAACCGAAACGGAGTTTCAGAAAGTGGCCGGCGAGATCCCCCACGCGGGGCAGTCGGCAGCAGACGTTGTTGACGTAGCAATGATGGCGCTTGGGCAGCAACCAACGGTGATCTCCGGTTGGGCCAACTGGGCTCTTGCGATGGTGCCGGCGCGAATTTTCCCGCGCTCACTGATCGCGTACATTGCCCGCGACTACATGAAGAACCAGACACCGGTCGAGATGCGATAGTCGGTTCCGAGTCTCTGTGTGTTGCTTGGTGTCGCCTGGTGATGGCCTGTCTTGCGCTGCGCAGCTAGGCGCGCTGATATTCCGATGCGAGGGCATCTGCGTACTCGTTCCACCGAGAGCCATCGTGCGCCTTGATCCAGTTGAGCTTGCAGCCCGGATGTGAATTGCTGAGGGCGTAGAGTTCTTGGACGAGTTCGAGGTTCTTGATAGGCCCTCCCTTGCGCTTCCAACCTCGCTTTTCCCAACCCGCTGCCCACTGGGTAATGGTGTTGACGCAAAGCTGGCTATCGGAGTAGAGGTCTACTTTCGCGTCTTCGGGCAAGATCTTGAACGCTTCGACTAACGCTTTGAGTTCCATCCGGTTGTTCGTAGTCTGTGGGTCATAGCCGTTTCCGAACTTTAAGATCTCGTCGTCTTGGACCCATACAAAGCCCCAGCCGCCGCGTCCCGGATTCGGATCAGAGGACCCGTCCGTAAAGATGCCGGTCTTGGGGCCTCCGTGATAGCGGTTCAATACTTCGTCCGGAGTCAACATCTCTCGATAACCTGCCATGCTTTGTCACTTCCTTTCACTACGCAGTGCGTAGCGCCTAGGTGCGGGAGGGGGACGCGGGTGGATGAAGTTTTTGTACCCGGCGCAGCAGGGCCGGAGGTAAATAACGGCTCGGTCGGCGAGGGGCCTAAACGCCAACTCGGAAATGCACGACGTCGCCGTCTTGCATCACATAGTCCTTCCCTTCGACGCGCATCACGCCGGTGGCCTTGGCTTTCGCTTCACCGCCGGCTGCAATGTATTCGTCATAGGCGATGACTTCAGCGCGAATGAAGTTGCTCTCGAAGTCGGTGTGGATGACCCCTGCGGCACGAGGTGCCAGGTCGCCAATTCGAATCGTCCAGGCGCGTACTTCGATGTCGCCCGCGGTGAAGAATGTCTGCATGTTCAATAGCTGGTAGGCGGTGCGGCTGAGTCGGTTGAGGCCGGGCTCTGCGACTCCCATGTCTTCGAGGAAGGCGGCCTTCTCTTCGTCGTCAAGCTCGGACAACTCGGCTTCGACTTGCCCGCAAATGCGCAAGCAGCCTGCGCCGCTCTCGCTCGCAAAGGCCTCGAGTTTCGCGCTGTAGTCGTTGCCCGAAGCGAGTGATGCATCGTCGACATTGGCCACATACAAGACGGGCTTGATGGTGAGGAGGTGACACTCTTTTACTGCGGGCAGCATGACGTCGGGCACGGTAAGGCTGCGCGCCGCCTTCCCGTCGGAAACATGCTGGAGCAGGATGGTGAAGAAGTCGCGTTCGGCGATGCCCACCTTGTCCCCCGATTTTGCCTGTCGGGTTGCGCGGTCGAGCCGCTTTTCGATGGTTTCAAGGTCTGCGAGGCCGAGCTCAAGCTCGATCGTCTCGACGTCGCGCAGTGGGTCGGGGGCACCGTCGACGTGAATCACGTTCTCGTCGTCAAAGCAGCGCACGACGTGAATGATGGCGTCGGTTTCGCGAATGTTCGCGAGAAACTTATTGCCGAGACCTTCGCCCTTGGACGCGCCCTTTACGATGCCGGCAATGTCGACAAACTCGACCGTGGCCGGCACGACCTTGCTCGATTGGACGATGTCTTCGAGGGCCTGGAGGCGGCTGTCTGGGACAACGACCACGCCGGTGTTGGGCTCGATGGTGCAAAACGGATAGTTCTCCGCCGCAATCCCAGCCGCCGTCAGGGCGTTGAAGATGGTGCTCTTGCCCACGTTGGGCAGACCTACGATTCCGCATTGAAGTGCCATGGCGCGCAAGGGTCCACGATTTGGAAGCGAGCGCCATGGTTGCGCGCAACTTTATTGCGCGAGCCGGGATTTTCAGTCGCGGGCGGTTTTCTGGGCCATTTGAGCCAGGGGAACCGACAAGCCGACCACGAGCAAGAGCGCGCCGGCGGGTTGTCGGTTTTGGGCGAGGCGGAAGAGCCATTCGCCTTCTCGGGCGGCGTAGTAGGCGTTCTCGTGGATCTCGACGCCTGACGCCCACCAAAGTCCTAGGGCCAACAAGCCAACCAGCCAACCGGGGCGTGGTAAGTCTCGTGCAAGCCAGAAGAAAGGCAGCAAGGTCAGCGGCACCGCGAGGAAGAGGTAGTAGTGGATCCACACGACCGGGAAGAGTAAGAGCATTAGTGCGACACCGAGTGCGACCTCGAGCTCGAGGCCGCGGTCGTCCGGGGCATCGGCGGGCAGCAACAATCCCGGTGCTCTGCGGTAGAGGAAGCCAGCGAGTGCGACCGTGGTACCCAGCACGCCGAGGGTTACTGGGAGAGGGCGCGCGAT
>JBLHOB010000337.1:0-4411 GCA_047619425.1 Myxococcota bacterium | reverse complement strand
CGAGAAGGTTATGCAATTGCGTCATGAGTGTTGAACGAACGACGAAAATCTGAAAATAGCATCGCGTTAGCAAAACGTACTCTTCATCATAGGCTGGGCCGAGCAAATCGCGCGAAAGCTCACCCGGATCGCCGCATGACATGTGCCATAGACGAGCCTAGACTTTGATCTCGTATGAACTTGCTGTGGGGTTCGCGACCAGCCTGGGGAGTCTAGAGATAGGCAAGCCGAGGGAGGCACGTACAACGTGACGACTGATCTGCCAAACGGCATGCGGGGACACTACCAACTTGCCGGCTCGACGATGACGCTCGGTGAAGGCCTGGCGGAGTACTACCGCGTAAACCCGGGGCTCAGTGAGCCAGCGAAGATCACGGCCGCCAAGAGTGCGGCCTACTTCCACAACCACGACAGCACCCACGTCATTTTCGGTACCCACACGGGCCCGCTCCACGAAGGCGCCAATGACTTGTGGACCCTCTTCGGCGTAGACATCAGCTTCAAAGACTACGCGGGTGGCTTCTTCGCAACCGACGAGTCAAAACAGATTGCCCAGGAGTTTGACTACAAGACTCTCGGGCCGCTGTTGTGGGGGAGCTTGAAGCTCGTGCCCGAGATCCGACGTCGCTGCAAAGCAATGTCAAAGAAGTGGCCTTGGACACCCCCCGATGATTTTCTCTCGCGCCCTCTCGATGAGTTGCGCGCAGAGTTTGGCATCGAGGTGTTTGTGCCCGAAGAGCATCTGGGCATTTCGCCGTAACGTGATTGCAAAACGCTCGGGCTAGGGCGCCCCGCGCGTAATGCGCCGCGCTTCGTCGAGCTTCAACCCAACGAGTGCGGTCGCGGCCGCAAGCGAGTCGCGCGTCCACTGATCGACATGACTGTCATCGGCCATGTAGTGATCGGTAAAACTCTGCGCGAAAGCAACCGGGTGATAGATCTTGCCGCTCTCTTTGAGCTTCTTGGTTGTGCGTAACCACAGGTCGAGAATCGCAAGCTCAATCGTGTCCGAGAGCCCCATCACCTCATGGACAACCGCGAGCCAAGGCGTGGCCTCGGTCTTGAACACCGTCTGAAGATCCATCCCCTGAACTTCTTCAATGCGCGCCTCGTCGATAGCCCCGATGACGGCGAGGATGTACTCCTCAAAGAACAGATAGATGGGGTTCTCGCGGTAGCGCGGCTCGTTGATGCCCCGGGGCTCAGGAATGATCTCTTGCAGTTCGTCCATAACACTCGCCTTGTTGGGCGAGTAGGGTACAGCAAGAGATGTGAATTTGACCCTGTGACGTGGCTACGAATTTGCAAACGAAAGCCACTACTTCGCGAATGTGTGGGGTGGGGCACCGAGGTAGGCGAGGTCGAGTAGGGATTCTTTGCCCGGTTTGGTGCGGGAGCACAGGTGGGCGCGGAAGCGGTTGGGGGCCTTTTCGTTTACGAAGGCGTAGACGAGATAGTTAAGGCCCACCTCAAACTTGTGGCCGCACTTGTCCTCGGACCCGTCGAAGTCGTTTTCGTAGATGCGCATGGTCTGCTGTGCCGGGCCCTTCCAAACGCCCTCGACGGCGAACTCCCAAAAGAGTTGGCTCTCGGCGTGGATGCCCGTGCCCTGGAAGTAGCGGGAGACGGTGCCGAAGAAAACGAGGTCGGCTTGCTCGAGTGCCTTGGCGGGGAAGGGGGTGGCGTCGCAGCTGCACGCGGCGGCGGAGAGTGGGGAGAGGATTAAGACTGCGAGGAAGGTGAGTGCGATTGTACGTAGATGGTTCATCGGTGGGGTCTCCAAGTTGGTTCGATTGTGCGCGGCGCCACGGGGGTGATTGATTGGTGCCGTGGCGATTGTGTTACCGCCAGTGGCACTTGTCGCCGACCGCCCAAGATTCACCGCCTTCGGTGGTGTCGGTGATGTACACCTCAATTGCGTGGCGTGTTGTAGTTCCTTCGACATTTCGATCTCGGCCCATGTTCTTCGGGGCATCACGTGAGAATTCGTAGGTGTGTCCGGCAACGGCCTTCAACGTGACCTTGCAGAGCAAATCTCTCCTTCGTCCCTCCATGAACCTGCCGAGCTCTCCTCCCAGCTCCTCCAGGCGAACGATCGCTTGGAATTGCAACGTGTACGTCGAAGGGAGCAATTCATACTCCGTCTCCCCGAGCTCACGTGTGTTGATCTTGAGAAAGGTGAGTCCGCGGCCAGCGAGGATCGTCGCAACTTCTTCCGCAGGCCTTCGCGGGCCGGGATAGATGGCGGGGTTCGATGCGCAGCCGAGACTGATTGCTATCGAGACAATTGAGAGCAGGGCAGCAGTACGGCGAGAGGTCATCAGAATCTCCAGTTGCAAAGCAGCGGTCGATTTCAATTGTTCGATGTTGTCATGCTGGCGAGTCGCGCGGGCAAGTCCGACATCTTGGCGAAACCAAGATCGCGAGCGGCACCGCCCTCCGGCAGATACCAAAGCACTTGCATCCCCGCCGCATCGGCGGCTTCGACACCAACTTCGCTGTCGTCAACGACAACACAATCGGCAGGATCGTACCCCATAGCGCTTGCCGCATGGAGAAAGATCCCCGGCTCGGGTTTCCAGGAGTCAACCTCATAAGAGCTGTAGAGCCGTCCGTGAAAGAACCCGAGCAAGCCGCTGACCTCGAGGGCGTGCGTGATCTTCGCGATCGGCGCACTCGAAGCGATGCACCGGTCGTAGGGCAATGCTTCGAGCATCTCTCGCGCGCCAGGTGTCGGCTCGAGTTCGCTCGCAAACAACTCAGCGACTCGCGCGCGATAGGTTGTCACGAAGTCTTCGGGCAACGTCGCGCCCGTGCGCTGTTCGATGTCGGCCAGGATCCACGCCAACTTCGCGCCGCGGTAACGAAGCATCAATTCGCCAATCGGCTCTTGCAAGGACGGGATCAAGTCGAGAAACGCCCGATTGCAGAGGCCTTCGCTGTCGACCAGCGTCCCGTCTAGATCAAAGATCACGCAGAGGTTGGGCATGGAGTGTCGCGATCACCGTTGGAAGTCGTCTCGCACGTTAACGCGATTGGTTTGTCACGGGTACGCGTTCAATCGGCCAGAAGTCGGGTCATTTGAATCGCGTCGCTGCTCGCCGATACACCCTCTGGCAAATGCGGCACCTCGCCAATCAACCGCTCGCCCAACTCGCTGCGCAAGTGTGCGAGGTTTGCGCGATCGGCCTCGGACAAGACTCCACCCGATTCGCTCAACACGACACCCGCGAGTGGCAGGCCGCGTCGTTCGATCTCGCGCAACGTCAGCAAGGTGTGGTTGATGGTGCCGAGCGCCATGCGGGCGACGACTATGATGGGCAGGCCCAATGCTGCGGAGAGGCTGCCCATGTCTTCGCTTTCGACAGTTGGGACCAGTAAACCTCCGGCGCCTTCGACGACCATGATCTCGTGTCGTGAGGCGAGCGTTTTGTATCCGCTAGTCACCACGTTAAGGTCAACGACACGCCCTTCTGCATGGGCGGCGACGTTGGGTGCCGCGGGGAGTGCGAACTGGATGGGGCAGATCTCTTCAAGGGTGTCTTCGACGCCTGCGGCTTCGCGCAACGCGATTGCGTCAAGCGGGCCCGCATCGCCAACGCCCGTTTCCATCGGCTTCATCACGCCAACATCAAGCCCGCGTTTACGCAGCCCGGCCACGATGGCGCACGAGACAACCGTCTTCCCCACGCCTGTATCGGTGCCTGTAATAAAGAACCCCGACATCAAGGCACTTCTGGGTGCTGGGCGACAACGTCGATCAAGCAGTCGACCAGGCCGTCGATTTCTTCGCGCGTGTGGGTCGCCATCGGGGTGATGCGCAGGCGCGCTTTGCCGCGCGGTACCGATGGATGACGAATGCCCTGCACGTAGTAGCCGCGCTCAAGCATGGCTTCGCATACCTTCATCGTGCGATCGTTGTCACCGAGGATGACCGGGACAATGTGAGTCTCAGACGGTGCAGACGACAAGCCGGCCTCGGCCAAGCGCGTGCGCAAATGCGAGGCGTTGCATTGCAACTGCCAGCGTCGCCAGGGTTCGTCGCGCACGAGTTGTAGTGCCGCGCGCGCGCCCGCGACCTGCGGCGGTGGTAATGCACAGGTAAAGATAAAACTGCGCGCGACGTTGATGAGTAAGTCGCGCAACTCATGGCGCCCGGCCACGTAGGCACCGAAAGAACCGATCCCCTTCGCGAGGTTGCCCATATGGATGTCGATATCGTCCATCACGCCACAATGGTCGCCGCTGCCGCGTCCGCCTTCGCCCAACGTGCCTGTGCCGTGAGCGTCGTCGAGCAGCACCATGGCACCGTGGGCCTTCGCGCTTTCGACCATCCTGGCCAGAGGCGCGATGTCGCCGTCCATGCTGAAGATGCCGTCAAGCGGCACGAGGACCCGTACGCCGTCGCCCG
>JBLHOB010000336.1:0-4411 GCA_047619425.1 Myxococcota bacterium | reverse complement strand
GCAGACGCCCCGACGCGATCAAGCTTCTCAGGTAATGAGCGAGCTGGGCGTAGATGGGTTCGCGATTGCTGCGGTCGGGCGTAAATGCGATATCGAGCATGGCTCCACACTACAGGAGCCAATGTGGTCCACAAGGAGCCAATACACTGCAAAAGCAAGGGACCAATCGCTGGTATTCCGGGCAACTGAAAGCGCGGTAGCGGCTCTCAGGTGCCGGGAGGCACAGCGAAACGTGACCGCACCGTTCTGCGCAGGTTCTCCACGGGGTCGCCAACAAAGCGCACAACCAACCACGACGCAAACAGAATCGGCAGCAAAGACACCATGATCAACATCGGAGTCTTAGCGCCCGGGAGCAAGCCGCTATTCGAAACCGCGAGCCCAACCTGCATGTGGAGCAGATAGATGGGGTAAGCGAGATCGCCCAGGCGCGTGTCCAACGCACGCAAGCGACGCGACTCGATCGTGCGCATGCACAACGCTGCGGCGATCGTCGCCACGCAGGCAAGATTGAGATAGAAGCGAATCGGGCCGAGCACCGTCCCCACAGCCATCGGCGAGTAGACCATATTGAAGAGCCACACGATCGAAATCGCGACCAAGACATCGCTGCGGCCGCGCAAGCGCGCTCCGATGCTCTCGCGAAAGTGATAGAGCAACGCACCGAGACTGAACGGGAGCGAAGCCGCCGCGATCGGGAAATACTTGGCCGACCATTCGGCACCGGTGTGAAAAAGAAAGGCGTGGTAAACGACGCCGCCGAGCACCCAGACAATCGCAATGCGCGGCCCGCGCCCGAGCCCAAGCGCGATGGCTGCGTAGTAGAAGAGCTCAACGCGCAGCGCCCAGCCAGCGGGCACGAGACGATTTTCGTCCGCCCCCATCGGCAGCGTGATGATCAAGAGATTGTCGATCCAATCCATCGCCGTGGGCGGCACTTGCCACGGCCCCCAGAACACCGCTGCGGCGGGTTGCCCCAGTGCTGCGATCAACACCGCACTCGCGATGCACGCCACCCAATACGGTGGATAAATGCGAAGAAATCGATTGGTGAGATAGCCGCGAAGTCCAACCAGGCTAAACCCGTAGCGTTGGTTCATCACCAGACACATCAAATATCCGCTGATGAGATAGAAACCGAAGACGGCGTAGATGCCGGGCCAGCTGAAGTGACTCAAGTGAGTCACGACGACAAGTAGAGCCAACACAAATCGAAAACTTCCGAACAATGGCGCGCCTCATTAAATCGAGTGCGGAGTCTAGCAGCACGCGAGTGCGCGTTGCCTTCGTGGCCAAGGCGAGAGCGCGCTCGAAGAAGAGGCTCCAATATGGGGCAAAGAGTGCAACGCAAGCAAAATTGCCTTCACAGGCATGCATGCGACACGCACTTCCGAGCCCCGGCAACTGGGGGGTGGTAGTGTTTGCCCAAGATGTCCGAACTGTTTGTCATCGCTATCGTTTTGGCGTTCGCGGGGCTTGTCGCCAGCGCGGCGCTTCGCTTCACCGGGCAACCACTGCAACGCGCGACATCGCGTATTGCCATGGTGTGGGGTGTGGTCGCGTGCGTACTTGCCGCGGTTGGCGTTGCGAACCGAACACCGGTGCCAACCCGCCAACCCGACGACGCTCCTCTGCAAGTAACCGACAGCGAGTTCAAATCGTCGCAAGCGTGTCGTGCATGTCATCCAGATCAGTATGCGTCCTGGCACCGTTCGTATCATCGAACGATGACCCAGACCGCCAGCCCCGAAGCCGTCATCGGCGACTTCGACGCCAAGAGCTTGCAGTTTGGAGACAAGACGTTTCGCGTATTCGAACGCGATGGCGTCTACTACGGAGAGATGGCGGCACCCGACGGGCAGACCGGCGACGAGGAGGGACGCGTCACTGTCGCGTTTCGACAGACCACCGGCTCCCATCACATGCAGCTTTACTGGTATGCGACCGGGAGCAATCGAGCGCTCGCGTTGTTCCCCCTCGCCTATCTACCGGGTGAGCAACGCTGGATCCCGCGCCAGTCGGGTTTTGTAGAACCACCGGGACGCGAACCCAATAGCCATGGCTTGTGGAACCGCACCTGTCTCGAGTGTCACGCAACAAACGCCAAGCCGCGCGGACGCAAAGGCGGCCCCGACACCCAGGTCACCGAACTGGGCATCAGCTGCGAGTCTTGCCACGGCCCCGGCGGGCCGCACGTCGCAGAAAACGCATCGCCCGCAAAGCGCTATCAAAAACATTTTGCGGAGAAATCGCAGGAGCTCGACCCGACGATCGTAGACCCGCGCAAACTCACCCACGAGCGCTCCGCGCAAGTTTGCGGACAGTGTCACGTCACGAAGACGCTGTACGATGCAAAGCACCTCGCAGACTGGCGTGAAAACGGCTCGCACTACCGCCCCGGTGACGATCTCGAAGTGAGTTCAAACATCATCGCCAGGGAAAACATGTCGCGCCCTGCACTCAAGATGATGGTGCAGCAAAACCCCGGTATCTTGCGCTCGACGTTCTGGTCCGATGGTGTGATCCGCGTATCGGGACGCGAGTACAGCGCCCTGCGTGAAACCGGCTGTTACACGCGAGGCGAAATGTCGTGCCTCTCCTGTCACTCCCTGCACAAGAGCGCCGACGACACGCGCAGCCTCGACGAGTGGGCCGACGATCAACTCGCGCCCGGCATGCGTACGAATGCCGCTTGCACGCAGTGCCATCCAGGGCTTGAAGAGCCGGATGCCCTCACGCGACACACCCGCCACAGCGCCAACTCGAGTGGCAGCCAATGCATGAACTGCCATATGTCCTACACGACCTACGGCCTGCTCAAAGCAAGCCGTCGGCATCGCGTCGATAGCCCTTCGGTTGCGAGCGAGTTGGCAACCGGCCGGCCCAACGCATGCAACCAGTGCCACCTCGACAAGCCCCTCGGCTTCACCGCAGAAAAACTCACCGAGTGGTACGACATCAAGACGCCCGAGCTCACAGCCGACCAACGCGAGATTTCTGCAGCGGTTCGGTGGGCGCTTGAGGGCGACGCTGGCTTGCGAGCCCTTACCGCATGGTCACTCGGCTGGGCTCCCGCGCAGGAGGCCTCGGGTACGGCGTGGATGCCGCCCTACATCACCGAGCTGATGAACGACCCCTACGACTCGGTGCGAATCATCGCTCGACGCACCCTACATGGCCTGCCCGAGTTTTCGCACATCGAGTACGACGAGCTCGCAGACGTCGAAGAACGCACGGCCAACATCGCCGCGATACGCAAACAGTGGGCAGCTGCGCATCAATCGTCTGCAGGTGGGAAAGGCTACGGTGAAAGCACGCTGTTCGACGCGCAAGGCAACCTCGAAACAGGTACGATCGAACGCCTGCTCGAGCGCCGCGACCTTCGCGATCTTCGCTTGCTCGAATAGCTGGGCCGTTCGCACCGGAGTGATGAGCTTTGACAACCGACAGTGACAACCAAAGCGAGTTGGCGTTTCTCAACGTCAAGTTTGGCTTGTGGACACTGCTCGTATTCTTGACGTTGGGCCTCGTCCTCGAAGGACTGCACGGTTTCAAGGTCGCGTGGTACCTCGAGTTTGAAACCCGTCGCCTGATGTGGAGCCTCGCTCATGCACACGGCGTGCTTTTGGCCGTGCTTGTGATCGGCAACGGCATCATGCTCGCGGTTTGGCCGCAGAGCCCCGCACCGTGGCATCGCGTCGCCAGTGCGTGTCTGATGGCCTCGGCAATCTTACTGCCCGGTGGCTTCTTGCTTGGTGGCGCATTCGTACACGGTGGCGACCCGGGCATTGGAGTCTTGCTCTCGCCCGTTGGCGGCACCCTGCTCTTTCTCGGCGTTGGCCTCACCGCGAGTAAACTGAAAGCGCCAACCACGACAAACGATTCGGGCGAAGGGCAAAGCCGTTGAGTAGAGCGCTTGCCTGTGTATTTTTTCTAAGTGGTTCGGCGGCGCTGCTCTTTGAGTCGCTGTGGTTTCGCCAGACCTCCCTCGCCTTTGGTAGCAGTGCATGGGCTTCGAGCCTTGTGCTTTCGAGCTTCATGGCCGGGCTGGCCCTGGGCAACGCCGGAGCAGCGCGCTTTGGCAATCGCGTTCGCAATCCCGTGCGCATGTACGCGATCCTCGAGATCGTCGTCGGTGCCCTGGGTGTTGGTCTCGTATGGTTGCTCCCGAAGCTGGGCCCCCTACTCGCACCGCTCTTTGGTCCACTACTCGAAACCAGCGCACTTGTCGCTCCGATGCGCTTTGCATTCGGCTTCGTCTGTCTTCTCGGCCCCGCCGCTGCCATGGGGGCAACACTTCCTCTCTTGGTCCGGGCGTTGAGTCGAGGCTCCGAAGACTTTGGTTCAACCCTTGGCGCCCTCTACGGCTGGAACACATTTGGCGCCGTCCTAGGTGCCGTGATCGGTGAGA
>JBLHOB010000335.1:0-4418 GCA_047619425.1 Myxococcota bacterium | reverse complement strand
ATTGTTTCTTTGGCATACGACGGAAGGCTACATCGCCGACACGGAGCCTCGCTTTGCATCCGGCACCAAATCGGCGCGCAGGGGGGAGTTTCGCTAGACCCGCTGCGCAAATGGGTCAAAGGGCTTGGCAAATTCAAACCTACGCGCTGCGTGTCGTTCCCAATTTCACCGCGCGGCGCGCGCTTGAGCCCGATGCGGCCTCGACTGGAGGCTGTAGAATTCGCGCTGTTCGCACACTGGCCGCTTCGATCGCAAGGAGAAAATATGCCCCGACTTACAAAACTCGACCGTTCGATAAAAGGAAAGGTTGCCCTCGTGACCGGCGCTGCCAGCGGCATGGGGCGCGAGACGGCGAAGCTCTTCGCCGATGAGGGTGCTCGCGTTGCAGTGAGTGACCTGGTGCAAGAGAAGGTAGACGCGGTTGTCTCTGCGATTCGAGCCGCCGGAGGCGAAGCCGAGGGCTACGTACTCGACGTGAGTAAGCTCGACGAGATCGACTCTGTCGTCGCCCAAGTCGCCGCGCATTTCGGCGCGCTGGATATCCTGGTGAACAA
Source organism: Myxococcota bacterium (assembly GCA_047619425.1). GTDB lineage: Bacteria > Myxococcota_A > UBA9160 > UBA9160 > UBA4427 > DUBZ01. Next base: position 3,864 of record JBLHOB010000335.1, on the reverse strand, counting down.
CGCGGGCATTAGTCGGCCGAGCCCTGTGATGGCAGACAACTTTGAGGACGAGTGGGACCTGACGATGGCCGTCAATCTCAAGGCGCATGCCCGCTTGATTCGAGCAGCTCTACCGCATTTGCAGCGCGAACAGGCGGGACGCGTAGTAAACGTCGCATCCACTGAGGGGGTTGGTGCGCAGCCCTATGTCAGTGCCTACACCGCAAGCAAGCACGGTGTTGTCGGCTTGACGCGCGCCATGGCCGTGGAGTTGGGAAGCAAAGGTGTGACGTTTAACTGCATCTGCCCCGGACCCATCGAGACCGGCATGACAGCCCCAATCCCCGATGACGCCAAAGCCAAATTCGCAAGACGTCGCGTTCCCTTGAAGCGCTACGGCGATCCGGAAGAGGTCGCCCATGCGACACTCAACTTTGTGCTGCCCGCCTCGTCCTACATCAATGGCGCTGTGTTGATGGTGGATGGCGGCCTGTCCATTCAGAACAACTAATCACCAGGGCAAGAACTGCTTTCGGCCCACTGGCTATGGCAGCAAGTCGAGTGGAGATGAAGTCGATAATTTGCGCTTCGGCAAAGCGACAACCGGGTTGGGCGCCAAGGACGAAGAGCGCATCGCTCGCAACGTGATGATCTGTTTCAATGAAGGAGATACGGCGATGTGCATCTCTGATTGCAGCAAAGGCAACGACGACCGATTGGGGTGCGCGGGTGCTTCCAAGCCTGTGCAGCTTCACCACAATGTTCAGCAGGTCGACTGCTCAGGTGTCGTCACGGGTGTCGTCGAGCACAGTGACTTTCTCGATGGCCGGATTAACATTGATATCCGGCAGAGCCTCGATGAAGTGCCGCAAGATGACGAGACACGCTCGCACAAGCAGGCTGGCCCCAATCATACCTGGGTGGGTATCCAGCGAAACATGCGAACTGCGTCCTCGTATTTGCGTTATCCGGCTGCAGTGGCTTGCTCTTGGGTTGTTGCCGTTTTGTCGATCGCCAACTTCTTGGGGTGCGACGAGGTCAATTCGCAAGCCAGCGGAGGCGAGGCTCGTGCGCCCATCGTCGATGCAGGTCGCATTGCTGAAGCTTCGTCTCACACGGGATCTGGCGGGGTAGCGCGCCCGCCGAATATTTTATTCATCATCGCAGACGACATTGGTGTCGATCAGATCGGTGTCTACGACGAAGGCAACAACCCAGCCAATACGCCGAACATCGACGCTCTGGCGAAACAGGGGATGCTGTTTCGCAACACTTGGTCGAACCCGGTCTGCTCGTCGACTCGGGCGACGATCTTGACTGGCCGCTACAGCTTTCGAACGGGTGTCGGGTTTATTGCTCGGCCGGGTGCAGAATTGCGCGATCGTGAATACACGCTGCCCGAGATGCTCAAGCAGAGCACTAGGGCGTCATACGGCAGCGCTGCGTTTGGAAAGTGGCACCTCAGTGCTGGGCGCAACTTGGAAGACAACCCGCAAGTGCTGGTGTCACCGTACCGTGCGGGGTTCAATTACTTCCGAGGCATCTTTGCGAACATCGGTCGAAGCTATTCCAATTGGCGCGACATCATCGTGGTCGATCAGGGCGATGGAACCGCGCTACTCGAGGGGGGCACTTTTACTACGACGTACAATACGACTGCGATCGTAGACAACGCCGCTGCCTGGATTCGAGATTTCGAGCATGAGCGCCCCGCCGACCCGTGGTTTGCCTGGGTAGCATTCAATGCGGCTCATATGCCCATGCACAAACCACCGTCGCATCTCCATACCGTTGACCTCTCCGACCCGGAGACAACATGCGACAACCCCCCTCCCTTCAAGGCTCCCGAGCGCCTCGTGCCTTGCTACCGCGCGATGATCGAGGCGATGGACACGGAGATTGGCCGACTCCTCAAGCAAGAACTTTCAGCCACAAGTCGCGCACGAACTACGGTGATCTTTGTGGGTGACAACGGCTCGCTGAAGGCCGCGGCTGGCCCGGGTGGCGACCCAAATCATGGCAAGGGGACGACCTATGAAGGCGGCGTCAACGTGCCGCTTATTTTTGCAGGTGCCCGGGTTGCGAGTTCTCTTGGCGGTACGCCGCTTGAGAGTCAGGCGCTCGTCAATACGACCGACTTGTTCGCAACGGTGCTCGAGTTGGGCGGGGTCGACGTCGCCGCGGTGGTGCCTCGCGAATACCGTAAGCGCCCGGGAAGCACGGAAAGAGTTGGAGGGCCGGACGCGCGCCTGCACACGGACGTCGTTCTGGACAGCGTGAGCCTGGTCGACGAGCTGCAGGCGCCGAGCCTCACCGCCGCGGACGGAAAACGCGGCTTCGCCTACACCGAACTTTTCAAGTCGGGGCCTCCCAGTGCGTTGTTTCCCCAATCGCGAGCGATTCGCGATGCACAGGGTTTCAAGTTGATCCGATTGGAAGACATTGGCGACATCGGACCGCGCTTCGAGTTGTACGACTTGACGCAAGATCCACACGAGCGCACGAACCTCGCCGCGCAACTCGTAAACGAAGAAGTGCAGGCAGTACACAAAACCTTGACCGCGCAGCTCGATGCAATCGTGGCGACAGGCTGGCGGCCTCACGGTCAAGCTCCGACTCCAGCCCCAGTTGAAGCGACACCCCGGCCGTAAGCTGTCAGCGTACAATCACTTTGCGCCGTCCCAGCGGTCCCAATAGACCAGCTCTTCTGCGGGACGTCGGTTGAGTGGGCCGTGTCCGCTCCCAACGGGATATCCGATCGGCACGCACGCGCACGTTGCCCACTCGTCCGGGATATCGAGAAGCGCTTTGATCTCCGCCTCTCTGTAACACAATAATGTGGTTAAAACGCAGCCAAGCCCCTCGGTGCGACAAGCCAGCAGCAAGTTCTGTACTGCGGGGTAAACCGATGCGCCACCGACAATGCTGGGGCGATCCAGGTTGGCGTCGGTGATGGCTAGAACGCTGGGCTCGAAGCAAACCATTGCGACAACCGGAGTCTGGCCGAAGTTGCTTGCCAACGTATCGCCTGCGGCCAGCGTGCGCAGCAGGCCTTCGCGCTCGGCCTGCGAAAGTTGTGCCCCGGACTCTTTGGCTGCGGCCGCGTAACCGTCCCAGACTTCTTTGTACATCGCGCCGATCGCAGTTTTTAGCGCGCGGTCTCGGATGGCGATGATGCGCCATGCCTGGCGATTTCCGCCGCTCGGTGCCCAGGTTGCAGCGCGTAGCACGCGGTTCATGACGTCGTCGGGAATCGGATCCGGTCGCAGTCGGCGGACCGCTCGGCACGTGCTCATCATGTCGTAGATCGAAGTGTCGCTCATAGCCCTCTCCAGCTTTCGTGATTTGGACACGAAGGCTAGCTCGCTTTGCGCTGGCTCCTCTTGTGCGCCTACCGTGATCTTCGAAGGACAAAGCGCGCTAAAGGTTCGACTCCCTGGGCGTCGTGCATGACGTCACGGGGATCAGGTCCCTTTGAAAGTCGATCCAGTGGCGCGCGGCTTCAAACCAAAAGCTGCAATCGCCGGGCAACTCGACGTCGATCGGATCGCCGTAAAGAGCTGCACTCATCGTTTCGATTACGTCAGGGCGCATCATCTTCGGACCCGAAGTGCGGAGCAAAAAGTTCAGCCAGCTTACGCGGCGCAACTTGTCGATGCGCTGTTCGCCGAAGATCTCGTTCGCGAAATTGCGCAGCACAAGCGAGATACCGACGGCGCATCGCACCGGGTCGCCGTGCTCGAGGTAGCGGGCGTGGACCAGGTCGAGTTCCTCGTTGGCAACGCTACGCAGGGCGCAGTTGAATGTGTCGGGGGAGAGGTCGATCGTCGCTTCACGCCCAACGTAGGCGCCCAGATAGCCGTTGGTTTCGGTTGCGGGAGTGGC
>JBLHOB010000334.1:0-4418 GCA_047619425.1 Myxococcota bacterium | reverse complement strand
AGATTGGCCAAGTGGTCGAACTCGTGATTGATGTCGTCGCGGATCAGAGTCTTTAAGCCCGATAGGCGCAAGCAGCGATGGTCCGGCACGTCGTCGGTGGTAAGTGCATCGGTGAGTAGGAGCACGGGGCTCGCGGCGGCGGCTTCGGCGACAATCGGAATTGCTGCGCGGGCCCACGGGCCATCGTCGCAAACCAATGCGATTTCTTCGCCCGGTTGCGGGTTGAGTTTCGCGATGGCCTCGACGCACAATCCGCCTTGGAGCGCACGGAAGCCCGGCGGCCGAAGACTGGATTCGGCTTCACGCGGAACCCATGTTAGTTCTTCGTGCTCAAGCGTTCCGATGCGAGCCCACTGGCGCGCATGGTCTGCTCCATCACATATGATGATGCGGCGTCCCACGATCCGGTACTCCGTCAAGCCGCGCGCCTTGGGGCGGGCGGAGGAAAATAGCGACACCCAAGGTTGTACCTCGGGCAATCGAAAGCGTTATCGGTCGTCGTTGTGCGCGGCTGTGGCGCAAACTCGGACTGAATGGATCAAATGGAATGGATGAATTCGAGAGGGGCTAGAATTCTCGGAGCGGAGCGGGCCGGACTCTAGCCCGCTTTTCGATGAGAACAGCATCCGCAGTGTCTTGTGAAAAGGTCGGGCGAACATCGGCACACCCTTGGGAAGAGCCCTGTACCATCGGGGTCGACTGCGATTCGCAGAAGGTGAACCGGAGATGAGCCAGAAAAGATGAGTCGAAAAAACCGCGACCCCGCCGAGCCAAGTGACATCGCAAGTGACGGAGAGCCCGAGCCTTTTGTCGTCCCGATCGAAGAGGCGATCGATCTTCACCATTTCAGACCGTCCGAAATTCTCGCGGTCGTCGACGCATATCTCGACGCGGCGATTGAGAAAGGCTTTCGAGAAGTTCGCTTGATCCACGGTCGCGGCAAGGGTGTCCAGCGAGCAAATATCCGAAAATTTCTTGAAGGCGATCCGCGAGTAGAGCGCTTTGAGCAGTCGAGCCCAGAGCGCGGCGGTTGGGGCGCGACACTTGCGTGGCTCAAGCCGCCCTTGGTTTGAATGGTTCGCACTTCGTCGGCGCGGGCGCTCCGCGCTACGCAATGGGTTCGATCCAATCTTGAACAGTGAATACGAGTCGCATGCAGAAAATATTTGTCGGAGATGTACAGGGGTGTGGTGAGGAGTTTAAGGCATTGGCCGAGCGCGCTACGGCGACGTTTGGCTCTGACTTTGAGCTGTGGAGTGTTGGAGACCTGATCAATCGCGGGCCGAAAAACTTGTTGGCGCTTGGTGTGATGCGCTCACTGCAAGAAGATGGACGCGGCAAAGTGGTCGTCGGCAACCACGAGATTGGTCTGTTGCGCGTGTGGCTTGGCTTGCGGGACATTCAGCCCAAGAGTACGTATGCAGAGATTCTCGACTCCCCCGACGCACAAGGCTGGCTCGACTGGATTCGCGTTCAACCCGTCGTCCTGTGTGACGAGATAGAGGGCTCACGCTTTGCGATGGTGCATGCAGCGGCCCACCCCGACTGGACGATCGACGAATTGCAAAACGCAGCGCGTCGCATCGAGGCGAGACTTGCCTCGCGCGATTTGGCCGACGTGCGCGCTCTACTTGCAAGCGACGAGGTTCTTGGTGGCATTGCAGGTAGCGCGACAACCGACGTGAGCTTGCTCGAAGATCGCGATGCCCTCGGCCGATTGACACGATGCCGAAGCATTGATGATGCGGGCACCTGGTCGAGTTCTGATCCGGGCAAAAAACGAACGCCGTGGCATGTCGAGTGGGCCAAGCGTTCCCACGACTACGGCGTTGTTTACGGGCACTGGTCAAGGCAGGGGCTTCACGTAGCGCCTTGGCTGCGCGGGCTCGATACCGGCTGTGTTCATCACGGTCGGGGTAGAGACGGTTACCTCACGGCGTGGCTGCCAGGTGCGCCCGTCTCGCTGTTTGACGGCGAGGCGTCTTCCAAGCAGACGTCGGTCGAGGCGTTCGACCTGCCCGATGATCGTTTTTGGAAAATCGCCGCGCTTCAACGCTACTACTAAGCCGCTGCGAATTTTTTTTCGGTAACTTTTGATTATCGTTTTGCGGTTCTGCGTCGATTGTAGTTGCTGATTGTCTTCGTCGCGCCGGAAGGAAAACAAAACGACCTCTCGTGCGAGCAATCACGCATGGAGGGGTGGTGGACTTGCCGCGGTGAAACACGCGCACGCGTGAATCGCGTGAATCGTGATGCGACTAATGGCTTGACCGTATTGATTTCTCTCTACACTTATGTATGTTTTGTCTATACGTCGGGGCGCGGGAAACTCGCAAAAGGAAGGACGTAAGACCCAATCCCACCGACCGGAGCCGCCGTCACCGAAGTATGATCACACGTATCGCAAACGAAAACGCAAACGTCGATGGGATCGAGCGCAACTGCTGTGTGGTGTCGCGACTGAACGTTTGTCGCGTTTGTACCGAGTCGTTGTCTTACGACGATCAGCTGACGGACATGATCTGACTGTCCTCGTCTGAAGCCGCTGTTGAACCAAAGTGTTCGATCGCGTGCGACTACGAGCTAGATCATCGTCAGTGTAATCCGACGAGACGCTAGGGAAGGCTCGAGTCTGTTTCCGGATAGACAAGCGATCCCGACGCGACTGCGGCGCTCACGCAACCGACGCATAAAAGCGACGTCGATCGGTAGGAACCGCAGCGAGTCGTACGAAAGTTTCGACAATTTCGAAAGGTGCGGGAGGGCTTCTCAGACTTGAGAGCTCACATCCAAGGGCAAAGTCCGAGGAGTATCCGTACGGAATACCTGCGTCCGCGGGGTTGTAAGTGGTGGAGTGGCAAGGTGGCCCACCCATCCCCCGATACAGGTTGCCCGCGCGTCTCCAAGGGCTCGGTAAAGGGAATCGTGTAGAAGAGAAGCAGCATGGGTCGCAGGCGTGAATGCGCGATTTTCAATCGCACTTCGAGATACCCAGTATCTCTTGCCGTCCGGCCTCCTGCCGATTTCCACCGGGCCACTTTGTCGCGGCCGTATATGGCACCGAGCCTCGATGAGGCCTGGGGAGACTCCCGCCACCTCACGACCGACGTGCTGAGCGTCCATGCACTCCCCAACTCCCCAACTCCCCAACCGCGCAATCATGCGATATGAACGAATCCGCTTGAGCTAGCGTCAGACCTCAACAAATCGTCTCATTCATCGTGGCTCTCCGTGCCGATCTGGGAACGGGCACCCGCCTGTGCCGCTCTCGCAAGCACGCGTATAACCTGCACTCCCGGAACCTTGTCGATGTTGATCGCCACACAGCAGCGTGCCGCCCAACTCAAGAAGCGCACGCGGCAGCGAGTTGCTTCGTGTCTCGTCGCGTTGTTGTCGTTTCAATTTGGCTGCGCGGTAAACCCGGTTTCCGGCCGTCGCGAAGTGATCCTGATGTCCGAAGAGGATGAACAGGAGGTCGACCAGCGCGAGGCTCAGAGGGTTGCCGAGGTGATGGGCCTAGTCGAGGCTCCCGAACTAAGCGCCTATGTCGAAAAACTCGGCCAGGCGATGGCGGCCAGTGCACCGCGGCGCAAGCTCGACTATCACTTCAATATCGTCGAGATGGACGTCCCTAACGCTTTCGCGCTGCCCGGTGGGCACATCTACGTGTCTCGCGGCCTGCTGGTCATTTCAAACTCTGAGGCCGAACTCGCCAATGTGCTCGGGCACGAGATTGGTCACGTTGCCGCAAGGCATGCGGCACAGCGAGACATTCGGGCCAAGACGGCAGGGCTCGCCTCTGTGCTCGGCACCGTAGGCGCGGTACTGGCGGGAGGCGACGGGCGCGCCGTTGCCGGGGTGCAACTGCTCGCCGCAGGCATGGTTTCCGCCTATGGACGGGAGCAGGAGCGGGAAGCCGATCGCATCGCCCAGGATCTCGCGGTAGCGGTGGGCGTCGATCCAACGGGCATGAGCCAGTTCCTTCGCACGCTCGACAAAACCGTCCGCCTCGAACAGGGCTTTTCGCGAAGCGAAGGTTTCTTCGATACCCATCCAAGCACGCCGCAACGCGTGGCCGAGGCGACGAGTCGCGCCGCAATCGAACGCTGGAAGCCCGGACTGCAGATCCTTCCCTCGCGCGCCGAGTACCTCGCGCTGCTCGATGGCCTCGCGGTCGGAAAACCGGCAGCCGAAGGAGTCATGCGCGAAGGTCGCTTCCTGCATCCCGACTTGCGGATCTCGATGGCCTTCCCGCACGGCTGGTACGTTGACAACCAGCGCTCCCGCGTGATCGCCTTCGCGCCCGATCGCGACGCCATCGTGATGCTCGAGCTTCAAGGCAAGGGGATGGACCCGCGCGCCGCGGCCGACGAGTATTCTGCCGACGAGGGCATACGCCTGACCCAGGGCGTGCCGGT
>JBLHOB010000333.1:0-4426 GCA_047619425.1 Myxococcota bacterium | reverse complement strand
TGTGCGGCAGTGTGCGGTACGAGATCTCCGGCAAGCTCAGCCCCATTCAGTACTGCCACGCGCAACGGTGTCGGAAAGCTTCGGGGGCGGCGTTTGCAACCGAGGCGGCCGCACGCGTAGTTGACTTCGCGTTTACGCAAGGCCAAGAGCTAATCAGCAGCTACGACGCGCCTCTGCTGCGCGAGCCTCCAGCCTACCGGCGAAATTTTTGCAGGCAGTGTGGCTCCCCACTGCCTGTGCCGCTTGAAGGCACCGACTATGTGGTCGTTCAAGCAGGCACCCTCGACGGCGATGTTCCCGCGAAAGTGTTCCGACACATTTTCACTGGCCAGCGCGCACCGTGGTACGAGATCAATGACGAGCTTCCCAAGTTCGAAGCCAGGCCGCCCGTCCACACGCGTCTTCCCGAAACGAAGAGCGACTCGTAACACAGCGACTAAGGCGAGTGGAGCTGCCTGCGAACCGCCGCTTTGCTACTGCCCTTCGCCCCACTCGAAGCGGTCCTGGTAGAACGAGACGTAGTCGCGCAACCCGGCAACTTCGTCGTAGGGATCTTCGTAACCCCAGACGGCATTCTCTTCCACCCGCTCACCCACGCGAGCTGTCCAGTAGGACGCGTCACCTTTGAACGGACAGTGGGTTTCATGACGGGTGGCTTCGAGTTGGTCGAAGCGAACATCAGCTTTGGGGAAGTACACCACAGGCCCGAGGTTTGTCTCACGCACGAGCAGTGTCTTTTCACTATCTGCGATTACCGTGCCCGCAAGCGAAACGACTACGCGTGATGGATTGCTTTCGAGATCCACTCGATAGTCCGGGTGCTTGCTGTAAAGCGACTCTCTCTTTTGCATCGGTCTTAAGCCTCCAAGGGGTTGGTCGAGCGCATACTTGCGTGACGCTACCGCTGCCTACTCTTTCGCAGCGCCAACAATCGATCGCCAATCGACACGACCGTCGACGCGAGCAAGAGCCAACCCAACACGACAATTGCGCCATCGCTCGGCAGCGTCCATCCAAGCGTGTTGCGAATGATCGGAGTCCCGAGCAATGCGAAGTACAGAATGCCATTCCAGCGGCCAAGCGAACTCGCGCGCAATTGCTCGCCGGCGAGTGCGCGAGAGTCGAGGGTGTATTGCAAGAACGCGAACGTGATTAGCGGCGGCAACAACACTGGCGCAAGGCCGCGGGCCGCCAACGCCGCGATGCCCAGCACAACGAACGTGGCGTCCGTGCCGTGGTCGAGCAATGCGCCGAAGGCAGAGCTCCCGCCCCTCTTGCGCGCAATGGGGCCATCGACCAGATCGGTTGCAATCGCAAAGACGAACACGACGACCGCGTAGGAGTCCTGGCCGCTGAGTACTAGAAAGCCACAAAGAGGCGCAGCGAACAACCGCAAAATCGTCAGCGCGTTTGCAAGCGTAAGCCGCGACTCGCCACTGACAGGCGCTCCAGCGCCTTCGTTAGTGGACTCGGATGCATCTGTTTTTGATTCTGGCTTTGGCTTCATCTTTGACTTCATCTTTGACATAGCGGGCTGCGGGTCCATCCTCGCCCACTGGAGGTCAACGCCTTTCGGCGAGAACCGTGTCGATAATGTTCTCGGCCGCGCGGTCAATCAACTCATCCGTGACTTCGCCGTCGCGGCGCGAACGGATTTCGACGTTGCCGTCCGCAATGCCCTTCGGCCCGACGGTCACGCGATAGGGAAAGCCAATCAGGTCAGCGTCTTTGAACTTCACGCCCGGCCGCTCGTCGCGATCGTCAAGCAAGACATCGATGCCCGCTCCAATCAACGCGTCGTAGATGCGCTCGCCCACTTCCATGCATTCGACGTTCTTCGGCTTCACTACTGTAATGACAACTTCAAACGGGGCAACGTTAACGGGCCAAAGGATCCCATCGTCGTCGTGACACGCTTCGGCAACCGCCGCGAGGGCGCGCTCAATACCAATCCCATAGGAGCCCATGATGACTGGACGTGCCTTGCCGTTCTGGTCAAGCACCGTCGCACCCATCGCCTCGCTGTACTTCGTCCCGAGCTTGAAGATGTGAGCAACTTCGATCGTCTTGTAGATCGAAAGCGGCTTTGAGCACTGAATGCACGCCTCGCCGTCTTTTACTTCGCGAAGGTCGAGCCAGGCTTTTACGTCGAGGTCTCGCTCGACGCTCACGCCGCGCAAGTGAACCTCGTCTTTGTTGGCGCCGGTCGTCATGTTGGTGCGGCCCTGCAACGCTTCGTCGCCGATCACGAAGTGGTCCGTGACTCCAACAGCACCCAGGCTACCCGGCAGCGCACCGAGCGCAGCCTTGATTTCGTCGGGGTTGGCGGGGCGCATCTCTTCGGCTTCAACCGAGTCGATCAGCTTCTGCTCCGAGAGCGAGTCATCGCCGCGCAACAGCAACAGCACCGGCTTGCCGTCAATGATGTAGACAAGGGTCTTGATCTGCGAGGCACTCGGAGCACCGCCCTCAAATGTTTCGAGATCTGCAATCGTACGCACACCGGGGGTCGCAAACTCTTCGGGTGCATCGAGCCCGGCAGCGTCTTCCATTGCGGTGAGTTGGCTGGTTGCCTTCTCGACGTTGGCCGCGTAGCCACACGCTTCACACGACGCGATCCAGTCTTCACCCGCGTCACTTCTCAACATGAACTCGACGGACTGGCTTCCCCCCATCGCACCACTCGAAGCTTCAACGGCAATCGGATCGAAACCGATGAGCTTGAATATTTTGCGATAGGCCTTGAAGTGCTGATCGAAGCTGTGGTCGAGCCCTGCTTCGTCGATGTCGAGGGAGTACGAGTCCTTCATGGTGAATTCGCGCACGCGCAACAGACCGCTCTTCGGTCGAGCCTCGTCGCGGTACTTCGTGTGGATCTGATACCAGGTCTGGGGCAACTGCTTGTAGGAGCGCAGCTCACTTGCGAGATGGGCGAAGACTTCTTCCGCCGTCATGCCGAGGCCCACGTCCGCACCGCGGCGATCTTTGAAGCGAAACATCTCGCTCCCCATCGTGTCCCAGCGTCCAGAGCGATCCCAGATTTCGCGCGGGTGAAGCGTCGGCAAGCGAAATTCTTGTCCGCCGAGTTCTCTCATCTCGTCACGCACGATCGCGGTGATCTTCTCTGCCACGCGATAACCGAGCGGAAGCAACGAGTAGCTCCCCGCCATCAATTGGCGCATGAAACCGGCGCGCGTCAAGAGCTTATGGCTCACCGCCTCGGCGTCACTCGGGTCGTCGCGAAGGGTAGGAAGAAAAGACTTGGACCAGCGCACCGGTGTTCTCCTGCGTCTTGCGCACGCCACGGGACAAACTGCCAACTGGAACAAAAGTAGGCGTGTCGTGGGCGCGCGGATTAGTTCGTGCCGGCAAGCATAGCCGCGCTACACGCACCAGCGCTCGTGAGCGCGTTGCCGATCGCCATGAGTGCAGTCGTTTTTTCTATACAGCGCCCTCGCAGACATGCGAGCGCAAAGCCCCTAGTAGGAAGTGCCGTTGTTGAGGGTATAGGGACCAAAGTCGTCGATCAGTCGCTGCATCACGGGCCGCTCGGGACCACCGGTCTGCTCGCCATCGAGGGTCGCAATCGGGACCACGCGCGCGCCCGACCCCGTGATGAACACCTCGTCGGCACCCAGAAGGTCAAAGCGGCCCAGGTGGGACTCCTTCGCTTTGATTCCGGCTGACTCCGCGATCTCGAGAATGCTGTCCCGCGTGATCCCGCCGAGAGAGCCGTCGGTGACCGGCGGCGTCAAAAGCACGCCACGCCGCACGATAAAGACATTGGCCACGCTCGCCTCGGCGACAAGACCAGCATGGTTCAAGATCAATGCCTCGTCAGCGCCGCGCAGCTTTGCCTCGCGCTTTGCGAGCGCATTATTGAGGTAGTTGAGACTTTTGACTCTCGGGTCGACCGCGTCGGCTGACGGGCGACGCAAGCTTGAGGTGACCATGTCGAGGCCACGGGCGAGTTTCTCGGGTGCGAAAAGCCGGATGGCGTCGGCAATGCAGATTAGGGTCGGGTTGTGACATGTCGTCGGATCGACCCCCAACTCGCCAACGCCGCGAGTGACGATCAGGCGGATATAGCCCTCTTCCTGGTCAAATTCGCGGGCCGTCGCTAGCACCACATCTCGCACGGCGTCTATACCACCGGGCAACTTCATCCCAATCGCCTTGGCCGAAGTCGCAAAGCGATGCAGGTGATCGGGCAAACGAAACACCATCGAGCCGTAAATACGGATCCCTTCAAAAATGCCGTCGCCATAGAGCAGCCCGTGATCGAGCACGCTCACCTTTGCGTCTTCAGGAGCGACAAAGCCCCCGTCCATCCAAACCTTCATCTCAACGTTCTCCGTGATCAATCTTGTGTGCTGGCAAATTCTGCAACGTCCGCAGCAAGACGCGCCTCGATGCGAGACGCCGC
>JBLHOB010000332.1:0-4436 GCA_047619425.1 Myxococcota bacterium | reverse complement strand
GTGTTGCGAAGTTCGACCTTCAATGCGCTGCTCCCGTTGCCTGCGTTGGCAGATGACGAGACTCTACGACGAGCAGCGGTTTCGTCCAACGCTTGGCGGCTGCGCCTCTCGGAGATCGGCTCAAAAAGGACGCGGATCGATTCTTTGGAGACGAACCGCTGGCGCTAGGCGAATTCGGACCCGATCGGTCGCAGGATCTTTTCGTGATACGCGTCGAGGGATTCGAATACGGGCTTGGTTCCCGGGGTCGGCGCAGTGATGTCAGCTAAGACGCGAAGCCTCTGCTTGCCCAGTCCGCGCACGATGGCACGCAGCGCGTCTTTTGAGGTCTGCGCCTTTGGCACCAGGGTGCGTGGGTTGAAGTGGTCGCAGCGGATTCTCAACACGGAGAGCGGGGCAGAGTCGCCGCCTCCGTCAATCACTAAGTCGAGCAGCACGATGGGTTTTTCCGCGACGCCGTGGACGCCGACAACGGCCATTGCTCGCATTCGATCAAAGGCGATCACGTGTGTCACCTGGTGACTGTTTTTGACGCTCAGTCCCGCGCCCGACACCGCAACGGGGACGACTTCGCTGATGACATTCTCCGGAAACGACTCGTCTGCAATGCCGCTCAAGTCGGCGACCTCACCGAACGCGCTTCGGTCGGACTCTTCAAAGAAGGCACTGGCTGCTGGGGCAGTCTTTTTATGCTGTTGCTCCTCACCGTACGCCTGGGGCTTGTTCGGTGCCAGGGCGGCCGCGAGCATCTTCATCTCGCTTCGGGTGGTCTCGTCGAGGTCTCTCGCATTTGCTGCCCGCTTTGCCGCAATCGTTGCGAGGCGAATGTCTACTTCGACGGCCATGCGCGCGGCTCGGGCCGTCAGCTCTCCCGTGAGCCCCTTCATCTTTTCACCGAGAAGTTGACCCAAGACGATTTGAACACCGGGCTCGCCGAATTCCTTCTCGATGGCCGGAGAGAGACGTACCAGGGTTGCAGCATCGAGCAGCACGTCGGGAGCTTTATCGTGAAGATGCTTCCAGTACTGCGGAACTACGGGGCTTGCGCCTCGGCGCATTTCTTCTTCGACTAAATTGAGCAGGATGGGCGCGGCTTGGTCGGCCTCATCTCGCGCGATCGCCATGGTCCAGTAGGCCATTACGATGTCGCGGTTACGAGCACTGCGCTCGACCTCTGCTCGGAGCAGTACATAGGCGCCATCGTCGTCGCCCTTTGCTTTGAGGGCGTTGATCCTGTCCATGCTGATTGGCTTGACTCGAGTCGTCGAGCCCGCGGCATTTGCGCCGAATACCACAGCGGGCTTGTTGACACCGAGTTTGTCCAGCAGCAGCGCCATGCCAGCGCCGAGCACGAAACCGCAAGCATGGGCGCTATAACCCACCGCGTTGTCAGCACCGAGTGGCAAGGAGCTTTGGGTGATGAACCAGAGCGCGCCTTCGTAGACTGCCCATGTCGCGACCAGCAGCCACACCGGCGCAATAAGCTCGAATTCCTTGATGGGCGCCGTCCAGGCGAGGAAGTCGATGTCATCGCCCTTGTAGTGCACTAAAACTGCGGCGACCATGGCCGCTACCAATGCCGAGGTCCCTACCAGCGCGCGGTGACTATCTGCCTGAACAAATGCGTAGACAACGCCACTTGCCGCGATAACCACTACGGAGTGTAGTGCCAGCAGGGGGCCACCCCAACGTCGCTCCAGTAGCGGTGCTGCCAAGAGCAATAGGAAAATGCTCCCCAGCAGGTGAAGCACGCCCGAGTGAACGAATGCGTGCGTGACTAACGTCGCAGGTGAAGTTGCAGCGGGCACAATTCCCATCTGCCGAAAGGGGTGCGCGTTGAGGCTTGTTGTTGCGGTGGAGGCCGCGGTGTCGAATTGTGCCTGTAGCATCTCGATTGCGTTGTGATCGGTTTGCCCGAGCATGAATTCCAGCAGGGTGTCATTCTCGAACATCGGGTTCACAGCGCGAACGACCGGCATCTGTTCGTAGGAAACTTTGATCAGTGGTTCGCGGGCCGTGAGACGCGCGGCTTCATAGTGTGCGTCTCGAGCCTCACGCAACAGAGGGCCGTAACCAACCTGGACCACCAAACCCGCGGTGAGGCACGTCATTGCAAGCGCGAGACTGAACACAGGCAACGAAGCGAGTAGCGGTGATTTGGACGATATGATTTGCAGCCATTCACGCACTGTGGCCGACAGCTTCTCCATGGTACTCCCCAACTCTCAGTTTCGAGTATCCCAGCGTATCGGCCGATGGGCGCTGAGATAGGAGTGCGCTGTGTGGTCAAGCCCAATCGAAGTCGGCTCTCGCCGCGACGGGAGCGGGTGGTTCGACCGCGAACCAGAGAACTTGCCGGTTGCCTGCGTGATTGCTGCAGGACCCCGTGTCTTTCATGGTTCAATCGAGGTTCGTTGGGCCAGTCAACTGGTTCGGCGGGCGTTTCAGCCCGGTGCTGCGCATACGGATCTTGGAGGGGCTCGGCTGTGTCGGACGCGGAAATGTCGATTCATTCGACCCCCAGCCGCTTCATCTTCTTGTACAGCCCTTCGCGGGTGATCCCTAGATCGCGCGCGCTACGTGCTCTGCGGCCTCCATTGTTGGCGAGTGTGCGGCGGATGATCTGGGCTTCCACCTCGGCGACAATTTGTCGCAGGGTTTTGCCGATGTGTTCCTCGCTTGCTACTGGCGTGGCTACATGTCGAACTGATTCCGAGAGAAAGTCCGGAGTGATCAATGTGCCCGAGCCCGCGAGTGTGAGCGCGCGTTGCATCTCGTTCTCGAGCTCACGCACGTTGCCGGGCCAGGGGTAGGTAACCAAAAGCTCGGCTGCACTCTGAGACAATTGATTCACGGGCTCAGCGTTGACCAGCCCAGAGTGCTCGGAACCGTTTGCCATGCGACAATAGGAACGCAAGAAGTGTTGCGCGATCAGCAAGATGTCTCCGCCGCGTTTTCGCAGTGGCGGTATGGCGAGGGGGAACACGGCCAGTCGGTAGTACAAGTCCTCGCGAAACGTGCCGCGTGTTGCCTCGACTCGCAGGTCGCGATTGCTTGCGGCAATAATTCGCACGTCGACCTTCTTGTCGAAGGAGCTACCGACCGGACGAATTTCTTTCTCCTGAAGTGCACGCAGAAGCTTCGCTTGAAGCGAGGCCGAGGTCTCTCCGATCTCGTCGAGGAAGAGGGTGCCGCCCCGGGCCACTTCGAATAGACCTGCCTTGCTTGTATTGGCACCCGTGAAGGCACCGCGAACGTGTCCGAATAGTTCGCTTTCGAGCAAGGTGTCGGGAATCGCTGCGCAGTTAATCGCGACGAATTTTTCGCCGCGTCGAGCGCTTATGCGGTGGATGGCTTTTGCGAAGACCTCCTTTCCGGTGCCAGTCTCTCCGTAGAGCAATACGCTCGTGGTGCCCCCAGCCGCGTGCTCGGCAAGTTGATAGGCGGCGCGGATTGCTTCGCTTTCGCCGATGATGGCATCACCAAGTTTCTTGTTGTCATCGCCGATTGCGACCGCTCGGTGGTTTTGACTCGCTCTCTTCCGATCTCGCACGAGGACATCAATTTTTTCAAGAAGGCGCGAGCGAAAGCTCGCCCGAGAGTCGCCGTCCGTGTCCGTGTCGGTGCGGCTGTCGTACAAGATGTCCCCACTGCCCATCGATAAGGCGTCGCGAAGGCGCCCTGCATCTGCTCCGTGGCTAAGTACGATAATGGGTGGCAGTCCGGTTTTGTTTGCGAGTCGTGCGATTGCCGCGCGTTGTTCTTCGAGTTTGCTGAAGGCAATGATCAGCGCTTCAAAGCTTGCGATGGGCAAGGTCGCAGCTGCCGCAACGTCGCGAACCCATACGACGTCCAAACTTTCTTCGTCAAGTACACCGTTGTCAACGAGGCCCGCTTCCGGGCCCATCCATAGTATTGAGCGTATTGCTTGCATTGTTTGATCTCCATGCTTCCCAGTCGTGGAGGAATTGCGATTTGCAACCAGCGTGCCGTTATTGATACAGCCTCGTTGAATACGCGCAGCGTCGTGTGAACCGAATGGCGGGCGCGGCTTATGTGTCCACGGTTGTTGATGTTTTTGAGCGGTCTCTCGTAAAGATTTTGATTGCAAATCGATTGGGGTGGCGAACGCGATTCTGTTGTCCATGTCCGAATTCGGACAACCACGCCACGCAGCGTGGCTGTTCGTGTCGCATCTGCCGACGCGGGAGTGTCCATCCAGAATCATTGATCTTGCGGTTTGGGATGCCCCCGTTCGACACGTCTCAGCTCTGGGTCTACCGCGAGGCTGTGCCCGATGGGAAAGAGGGCAAGGTTCCAAAAGAAGTCGGCAGCGACGCGCTTGTAAGGCGGAGCGCGAGACACGCCAAGACGACGTGGGCCCTCAACGACTTGCTGTTGCGGGTGCTTCGCTAGGTTGTTGCGTCTACGCTTTG
>JBLHOB010000331.1:0-4465 GCA_047619425.1 Myxococcota bacterium | reverse complement strand
GATGCGGGCAACGCGGGCAACACTCGAGTGACCCCAGAGCTCGCATACCGATTCGCCCGAGGCGAGGAGATCACCGCCCATAACGGAATGCGCGTGAAGCTGCGGCGGCCGTTGGACTTCTTTCTGTTGAGTGATCACGCCGAGTACCTCGGCGTCATGCCGCGTCTCGATGCCGGGGACCCCTTGGCCCGATCAAATGAAGCGGGCGAGCGCTGGTACGGCTTCCGGAAGAATAAGCAGTACGACGAAATCTTTCGCGAGTTCGCCTACTCGATGCTCGACAACAAGGACGCGATTCAGAATCAAGAGCTACAGACGTCTGTGTGGCAGGAGGTCATCGCAAACGCCGAGCGCTACAACGATCCGGGCACCTTCACTGCATTCATCGGCTTTGAGTGGACGTCGATCCCCGACGGCAACAACCGCCACCGAAACGTGGTGTTTGCCGACGACGCGAGCTTCGCAAAGCAGGTCATCCCCTATAGCTCCTTCGACAGCCTCGACCCGGAAGACCTTTGGGCCTACTTGGCAGAGTATGAAAGCACGACGGGCGGCCGCGCGCTGGCGATCCCACACAATTCCAACGTAAGCGGCGGGCAAATGTTCGACGTCGAGACGGTCGACGGCATGGCGTTCGATCGGGACTACGCCGAGCGTCGCATGCGCTTTGAGCGGATCGTCGAGGTGACCCAGTACAAAGGCGATAGCGAAACCCATCCCGTGCTCTCGCCGGACGATGAGTTTGCGGACTACGAAACCTGGGGCGGGATTAACCTGGCGGGCCGACCGCAGGGCGAAGAGACGATGCCCGGCTCGTACGTACGCAGTGCGTTGGGCCGTGGGCTCGGCATGGAGTCGCAGCTCGGAGTGAATCCATACAAGTTTGGCATGATCGGCAGCACGGATTCGCATACCGGGATGGCGGCCGGAGCGGAGGATAATTTTTGGGGCAAGTTTTCTCGCGCCGAGGCGAGAAAAGATCGTTGGAAGCAGCTCTTCTTTCCCGAGTTGGGGCGCGACACCATACCGGTGAAAATTTATGAATGGCAGATGGCCGCGAGCGGATACGCTGCGGTCTGGGCCCGCGAAAATACCCGAGCCGCAATTTTCGACGCCATGTTGCGCAAAGAAACCTACGCGACCACCGGCCCGCGCATGGTGGTCCGGATGTTTGGTGGTTTTGGGTTTAAGGCGGGAGATGAGTTTTCTCCAGACCTCGCAGCCAAGGGCTACGCCGAAGGCGTGCCGATGGGGGGAGACTTGAGCGGCGCGGCCAAAGGGCAGGTACCCCGCTTCCTGGTTGCCGCGATGAAGGATGCCGAGGGCGCAAACCTCGATCGCGTCCAAATGATCAAGGGCTGGCGCGACGACAAAGGTGCGCTGCGAGAACGGGTCTACGACATCGCGGTTTCTGGAGATCGCAAAACCGACGCCGAGGGCAGGGTGAAAGAGCCGGTCGGCTCGACGGTAAATGTCGCCGATGCCAGTTACACCAACGCCATTGGTGCCTCCGAACTCATCGCGGTGTGGCGAGACCCCGACTTTGACCGCGGTCAGGCGGCGTTTTACTACGTACGCGTGATCGAGATCCCAAAACCACGCTGGACCGCCTACGACGCCAAATTCTTCGGTGTGAAGATGGGCGATGAAGTCCCAATGGTGACCCAAGATCGAGCCTATACGTCGCCCATTTGGTATACCCCTTGATCCGTAGAGAGCGCCCTTGGCCCAAGACTGCGGTAATGGAATCGGAGAATCATCGATGAGCGAAACGAAGGCACAGACGGCGACACTGAAGATCCGCGATCAAGAATTCGAATTGCCCATTGTTGTCGGGTCTCACGGGGACATCGGTGTCGACATCTCTAAGTTGCGTAGCGCCAGTGGGGCCATCACCCTCGACCCCGGTTACGGCAATACAGGCTCCTGCGAGAGTGCGATCAGCTACATCGACGACGTCAACGGCGAGCTTCGCTACCGCGGCATTCCCGTCGAGCAGCTCGCGCAAAAGAGCAGCTTTCTCGAAGTCGCCTACTTGTTGATTAACGGAGACCTTCCCAAGAAGGACGAACTGGCCGAATTCGACACCTCGATTCGCACTCACACACTCTTGCACGAAGACATGAAAGACTTCTTCGGCGCGCTTCCGAAAGACGCCCATCCGATGGCGGCATGTTCTGCGGCGGCCGGTGCGCTTTCAACTTTTTATCCCGACTCCCTCGACCCGCGCGATGAAGAACAAATCAAGGTTTCGATGCACCGCGTGATCGCGAAGATGCCGACGCTGGCGTCCTATGCTTACAAGCATTCGATCGGGCAACCCTTCATGTATCCGCAGGACGAGCTGAGCTACGTCGGCAACTTTCTGCACATGATGTTCGCGAACCCGTGCGAGCCCTATGAGCCGGACCCGATCGTTGAGAAGGCAATCGAGTTGCTTTTGATCCTGCAGTCGGATCACGGTCAGAATTGTTCGACTAGCTGCGTGCGTCTTGTCGGTTCGTCGATGGTGAACTTGTTCGGTGCGGTTTCCGCCGGCATCAACGCGCTTTGGGGCCCGCAGCACAGTGGCGACAACCGCGCAGTGATCGAGATGCTTGAGCAGATTCACAAAGAGGGCATTAGCGGTCGCGACTATCTCGAGCGGATTAAGTCGTCAAATAGCGGCGAGGGCCTGATGGGCTTTGGTCATCGGATTTACAAAACCTCCGATCCGCGTGCTGCCGTCATCAAGCCGGTTTGCCTCGAGCTGCTCGATCGAGTTGGGGTTCATAATCCTCTGCTTGGAATCGCGGTCGAACTCGAAGAAGCCGTCGCCAACGACCCGTACTTCGAAGAGCACAAACTCTTTCCGAACATCGAGTTTTATTCGGCAATCATGTACAACGCGGTTGGGTTCCCCACGGACACCTTTACGGTGTTGTCCGCGATGGGCAGGCTGCCGGGGTGGATCGCCCATTGGATGGAGCTGCACATCGATCCGAGTTTCAAGATCGCGCGGCCTCGCCAGATCTACACCGGGCCGACCGTGACGCCTTACGTCGAAATCGATCAGCGCTCCTAGCAAAGGGTCGCAGGACATTTCGCGTCGAGTGTTGCAGGCGCTTGCGTCGCATCTCGCCACGATGGATTCGTCCCATGTCTGTGCGAATGACACGCAGCCGAACGAGGCGCGCAATCTCGCCGAGGAACAACCCAGCGAAGTAGAGCGGCAAGGGAGAGCACTAGATGCTTGTTGACCTACAGGACTTGGAGTCGGGCTCGAAGCTTGAATGCGATTTGTGCATTGTGGGTGCTGGCATCGTTGGGATCACGCTCGCGCGACAATTTGTCGGGACACAAACTCGCGTTTGTTTACTCGAGAGTGGCGGCACAGATTTCGAAGCCGAGACCCAGGCCTTGTACGACGGCGAGAGTCTCGGCGTCGAGTACTACCCCCTCGATGACTCGCGCTTGCGATTTTTTGGTGGTTCCACTCTCGTATGGGGTGGACGCTGCGTGCCGCTCGATCCTATGGATTTTGAGCGCCGCGATTGGGTACCTCACAGCGGGTGGCCGATCTCGCGCGAAGACCTCGATCCCTTCTACCGCCGGGCCCTAGAGATTCTCGGCCTGACATCAAACATTTTTGACGAACGCATGTGGGAAGAGATGCGCGCGAACCCGCCCGCCTTCGATCGCAAGGTGTTGCGCACGACGTTTTGGCAGTTCGATGAAGCCCATTCGCGCTTTGGTTTTCCGAGTTGCGAAGATCTGCTCGCCGCACCGAATATTCGCATCGTGACCCACGCCAATGTGACGAACTTGCAATTGACCGCCGATGGGAACCAAGTCGAGCATGTCGACGTGGCCACGCTGACGGGCAAACAGGCCAAGGTTGTGCCCAAGCGCACCGTGTTGGCGGCGGGTGGTATCGAGAATCCTCGCATCCTGCTCGGGAGCGACGGCGTGCAGACCAGTGGCGTCGGCAACCAACACGATCTCGTCGGGCGTTACTTCATGGAGCATCCCCATGGACGAGCCGGCGAGGTGTTCGTCAAAAACCCATACCGCTTGCTGTCGATGTACAAGAAGCGTCGCACGCGCCGCGGTTTGATGGTTGCTCCGACCCTTTCCCCGAGCGACGAGTTGCAGCGGAGCGCTGGCATCTTGAACTCATCGGTTGGCCTCAAGTACCGGCGCCGTGCGGACCTGGGCGTATCGGCAAGCAAGAAGATGTATTCGACCGTCAAGCATTGGTCTAACCCGACGACTACGGGACGACGGGTTTGGCAGGGATATAAAGCAGTCAAAGCACTGACGCACAAATTGACGGACTCGTCGGTGCGACGCATTGGCCTCGCTCGAGGCAGCCATCGCCTTTACGTTTCGGTGCGTGGCGAGCAGGCCCCTAATCCTGACAGCCGCGTCGTGCTTTCAAGCGAGTGCGACGCACTGGGTGTTCGCAAGGCGAATCTCGATTGGC
>JBLHOB010000330.1:0-4467 GCA_047619425.1 Myxococcota bacterium | reverse complement strand
CGCCCGTGCGCAAGATGGCCGGGGCACCGGCCTCGCTACTTCCGCTCAGATACACCACTCGCATTTTTCTTGGTACTTCCCAGTTCGTTGTGATTGCTGCGACGACGAGTGTGTTCGCCTTATACAAGGCAAACCTCCAACACTGCCCCGCACACTACCGAAATCGATCGCCGGGTTCAGGCAGCATGTGTGTAACGCGTTATGCTTGAAGCCCCAATTTGACCTCATCACGAGATTACAAGGAAACGTCATTCATGGCCCGAGAAGCAGTCATCGTCGAAAGCAAGCGCACCGCCCTCGCAAAGGCAGGACGCGGATCACTCAACATCACCGAACCGGTCGACTACCTCGCCCACACTATGAAGAGCGCCGTCGAAGGCGTGAGTGGCCTCGACCCGGCGGAAATTGAAGACGTCATCGTCGGCTGCGGCTTTCCCGAAGGCTGCCAGGGGATGAACACGGCGCGCATCGCCGCCATGGCTGCCGGGCTCCCCAAAGAGTCCGCCGCAACAACTGTGAACCGCTTCTGTTCCTCGGGCTCCCAAGCCGTGATGATGGCCGCCCACTCGATCTTGAACGAAGGCGCGGACGTGGCAATCGGTGCGGGTGTCGAAACGATCACCATGATGCAGGACGGCAGTCAAAACGTGACGCGCCTCGCCAACGCCGCCGCCATGGAGCGCTTTCCCGGGCTCTACTTTCCGATGGGCATCACCGCAGAGATCGTCGCCGAGCGCTATGGCATTTCGCGCCATGACCAGGACGCATACGCACTCCAGAGTCAGCAGCGTTACGCGAAGGCCGCCGAGGCGGGATACATCGCCGAAGAAGTCGCGCCGATGAAGGTGACGCGCAACGTCATCAAGAAAGGGGAAGACCCCTACGAAGAAGAATTCACTCTCGAACTCGACGAATGCAACCGACCCTCGACGACCCTCGAAGCGCTCAAGAGCTTGAACCCCGTCTTCAAGAAGTCGGAAGAAGGCGGCACGGTTACGGCGGGCAATGCATCGCAGCTGTCCGATGGCGCATCCACCACGGTCTTGATGTCCGCCGAACGGGCGCGAGACCTCGGCATCGAGCCTCTGGGCTACTACCGCGGCAGCGCGGTTGCAGGCTGCGGCCCCGAAGAGATGGGCATTGGCCCGGTCTTCGCCGTGCCGAAGCTTCTCAAGCGCCACGGCCTCACGATGAAGGACATCGACATCGTCGAACTCAACGAAGCCTTCGCCTCGCAGTTGCTCTACTGCCAGCGAGAGCTCGATATCCCCGACGACGTACTCAACCCGCAGGGGGGCTCAATTTCGATCGGTCACCCCTTCGGCATGACGGGCTCCCGCATGACGGGGTCGTTGTTGCGACAACTCAAGCGCGAAGGCAAGCGCTACGGGATCGTGACGATGTGTGTCGGTGGCGGTCAGGGCTTTGCCGCTCTATTTGAGTCTGCCTAAAGAACGCAAGCCTCGTTCACTTAACCGTTGCACCGTCTTTTATTGCAAGAGCACATTGCAAGCTCTAAGGCTTTGCCTGCACCACTATGGAGAAACGTCCCTATGAAGTTTGATAATCGCGTTACGCAAATGCTCGGTGTCGACATCCCGATCGTCCAGGCCCCGATGGGCTGGATCGCGCGGTCGCAATTGGCCTCGGCAGTCTCGAACGCGGGCGCCATGGGGATCATTGAAACGTCTTCGGGACAACTCGACGAGATCAAACTTGAGATCAAGAAGATGCACGATCTCACGGACAAGCCCTTCGGCGTCAATATCGCCCAGGCCTTCGTACGCGACCCGGGCATTGCAGACTTTGTCATTGGCGAGGGCGTGAAGTTTGTCACCACCTCGGCGGGTAGCCCGATGAAGTACACGGCCCCTCTCAAGGAGGCGGGCCTCACGGTCTTCCACGTCGTTCCGACGTTGAAGGGTGCATTAAAAGCCGTGGAAGCCGGCGTCGATGGATTGATCGTCGAGGGCGGTGAAGGCGGTGGGTTCAAGAACCCGCGCGACGTTGCAACCATGGTCCTTTTGCCATTGGTGCGCAGTAAGGTGCCGGTGCCGATTATCGCGGCCGGTGGCATGGTTGATGGCCCGACGATGGCCGCCGCTTTCGCCATGGGCGCCGAGGGCGTGCAGATGGGAACGCGCATGGTGAGCGCACTCGAAGCCCCGATTCACGACAACTGGAAGAACGCAATCATCGACGCCGACGAAACCGACACCATCTTTCTAAACCGTCACCACAGCCCCGGCTTGCGCGCTCTGCGTACTGAGCGCACCGAAGCCCTTGAGAAGTACGAAGACAACGTGATGGGCGTGTTTGGGGAAAACATCATGGACTTGTACTTCGGCGGCGACATGGAAGCCGCAGTCGCACTCACCGGGCAAGTCGCCGGACGAATCGACAGCGTACGCCCAGTTGCCGACATCATTGCCGAGACCTCAAAAGAGTTCTTCGAAGTGATGGAAGACATGGCGAACAAGTACGTGCGCGGGTAGCGAAAACGCTTGGAGCGGCGGCGCGCCCTACCCGGCCGCAATCTCGCCAAGTGCCGAACCCATCGCCTCGATCGTGTAGTCGATGTCTTCGTCGGTGTGGGCAGCACTTACGAAGAACTTTTCGTGCCCCTTCACGATCCCGCGATCGAGCAACTTGTCGATGAACTTGAGGTTCGTCCCCGGGCTAGCCGTGAGTGAGCTGCGATGGTCGGTCACCGTCTCCTTGGTAAACCAGGGCTGAAACACGACGGACTCGCCCAACACCTGCGCCGACATGCCATTGCTCTCAATTGCGGCTTCGAGCCCGGCCCGCAACTTCTTTCCCTTGCGCTCGACCTCTTCGTAGAAGCCCGGCTTCTTGAGTTCTGCAATGATCGCAAGTGCCGCGCGACACGAGACCGGATTGCTGCTGAACGTGCCACTCAAGCGCGCCCAGTCGCCCTTCAAGATTCGCATGGGTGACGCCATCTGCATGATCTCACTCTTGCCGCACAGCACGCCAAATGGGTGCCCACCCGAGATCGTCTTGCCCAGGGCACACAGATCCGGTGTGACACCGTAGAGCTCTTGCGCACCACCGAGCCCCAAGCGAAAGCCCGTAACGACCTCGTCGAAGATCAACGGGATCCCGAGGTGTGCCGTGATCTTTCGCAACTCTTGCAGAAAGCCTGGCTTTGGAGGGATTGTGCGATGCAGGGGCTCGACGATCACGCAGCCGAGCTCGTCGGCGTGCTTCTCAATGATCGCACTGGTGGTCTCGAAGTCGTTGTAGGGCGCAATCAAGGTCTCGCCACGCACGGACTCGGGGATGCCCGACGAGTCCATATGTGCAAGCGGATACTCCAGCTCGTCCTTTGTCCACTGGGTGCTCATCAGGGCCGCGTCCCCCATCCCGTGGTAGCCACCTTCGAACTTTAGGATCTTGTCGCGCTTGCGAAACGCCCGCGCCACACGCATCGCAAAGAACGTCGCCTCACTGCCCGAGTTGTGAAAGCTCACTTGCTCGGCACACGGCACCGCGGCCACAATCTCGTCCGCCAACTCGATCGCCGGCTCGCTCACCATCAAGTACGACGTGCCGTTGCGAAGTTGCTCTTCCACGGCCTTCACCACTGCAGGATGTGCGTGCCCTAGAAACATCGGGCCCGAGCCGAGGAGATAGTCCAGGTATTCATTGCCCGAGCAATCGGTAATGCGGGCGCCCTGGGCTTTTTTGATCACCATCATGTAGTCGGGGTTGTAGGACGCGTTTCGAACGCCAACCGGGAGCGACTTCGCGCAGCGCTCGAGCAATGCAGCTTCGTGTTCGGAGCGGGGTTGTTTCTGGAAATTCATATCGTCCTCGTTTCGGCTGATTTCAGCGAGCTGGCGAGAGCCGGGGCGCTTGATCAGATTCGCACGTTGAAGTGATCGATGTAGTTCGCAAACCGATCGAGCATCGCTTCGCGGCTGGTTTCGATCGCCTTGAGCGAGTGCTCGTGCTTGCCGTGCTTCTCCTGGGGATTGTCCGACACATGGGCACGCATCGCCGCTTCGCACTCAGGCACCCAGTCGATGCCGAAATGTCGATAGATGTTTTCCGCGGACGCGACAGGATCGCCGACGAAGTCGTCGAAGTGAAGATCGTAAAATTGCGCCGGGTCTTTCTCCTTGCGCACTTCGATCGCGCGGTCGGCGGCTTGGGCCCAGACTTCCATCTGCTCTTTCACCACATCGTCGCGATCGATATTTTTCGAGTTCATCGCTCGGAACCCGGCGATCAAACTCGCGTAGGAAGACATGACCTTTGAAGGGTCGCGGTGGGTCCAAATGACACGGGCGTCGGGGTAGACCTCAAGGAACGACTTCAGATGCTTCATGTGAACGGGATACTTGAGCAACCACGGCATCCCGCGGCGGCTCGAGCCAATGAGTTGCAGCAATTTTTTGTGTCGCTTGTACGTCTCAACCAAACTCGTGTTCTCGTACCAGT
>JBLHOB010000329.1:0-4473 GCA_047619425.1 Myxococcota bacterium | reverse complement strand
ATAAAGGTCAGCTGGCCTCGGTTGGTCGCGACACTGTACGCACCAATGTGCTGTGTAATGCCGCCGGCTTCGCCGTCGACAACCTTCGCCTTGCGGATGGCATCGAGGATCGAAGTCTTACCGTGATCAACATGGCCCATCACCGTAACTACGGGCGGACGCGTCTCACCGGTTGCTTCTTCTTTGTCATCGGGTTCGTCGATGACAGTAATGAACTCTGCTTCTTTGAAGCCGGTGTCGAGTACTTCAAACTTGAACTCGTCGGCGATCTTCAGACACGTCTCGACATCGATGCGGTGATTCACCGAAACCATGATGCCAAGCGCCATCAGCTTGCCCTGAATCAAAGGTGCTTTGACGCCCGCCTGCTTCGCGAGTTCGCCGATACTAATTTCACCTTCGACACGAACAACACGCGCCTGATCTGCTGCGATCTTGGGGCTAACCGGTCGCTGCAATGCGTCGCGACGCTTGGTGCGCGGGTTGACGACGCCGCCCTGGCCACCGCCGCCGGGACCACGACGTGCTCCGCCGCCTCCGCCGCGGCTCGTGATTTGGCGACCAAACTGTTCTTGCTCGCGAAGATTTACGACTTCGCGTACGCGCTTGCGCTGCTTGCCCTTGCCAGCGGGGCCACCTGCGGGCTCGGCCGGACGCGGTGCATCTTTCTTTGCGACAACCGGTCCGGGAGTAGCGGCAGACGTAGCCGGACTCGGCTTATCGGATGCAGCAACAGGCTCGAAAACATCTTCTTCGGCCGGCGCTTCAGCTTCGCCGTCTTCGGCGGGCGCCTCCGGGGCGGCCTCGTCGTCGGCAACTTCTTGCACGACCTCGGGCTCGGCAACCAATTCGGGCTCTGGTTCGGGCTCAGGCTCGGGTGCAACGCGCTTGCGCCGACGGATAACGGCAGAACCGCCGCCCTCTCGGACAACGCGCTTCTCGTCAACTTTGCGCCCAGCCGGCTTCTCAGCGTCGCCCAGCTTTACGCGAACGATCGCGATCTGGTCGTCGTCAAGTGCCGAGGTGGGGCCTTTGAGATCGATACCGAGGGCGCGAACCTTCTCGACGAACTCGGTTTTTTCGATTTTCAGCTCTTCAGCGAGCTTATATGCTCTGATCTTCGCCATGCGCTCTGCGTTGCCCGATCTCGTTTAGCCGTGGGACGCGTCCGTACCCGGTTCACGATTGTGGTTCGTTCGATTGATGGTTCATTACACGGAGGGTGACTCTGCCTCTGCGCTCTCTTCTTCACTGGCCTCGGCATCCGCCTCGCCAGCTTCACCTTCGGCGCCTGCTTCGGCTGCGTTGCCTTCGACAACCACTGCTGCCTCTGCGCGCAACTTCGCTTCTGCTGCGATTGCCGCGATCGCTTCGACCTGAGCTTGTTGCTCTTCTTCGTCTCGCGTTGCGACCAACTCTGCAGCCCGCGCCTTGATCAAAATCGCGTTGGCCTCGTCGATGCCGGGCAGCTGCAAGAGCAACTCGTCCGGGCACTCGGAAAGGTCTTCGAGGGAAGTAACGCCCTGCTGCATCAAGAGCTCTGCGTCGGGATCGCCAAGACCTTCAACAACTGAAACCGCTTGGGACAACCAACGAGCGATGTCCTTCATCTTGGTTTCGCTCTTGATGTCGATGCGCCAGTTCGTGAGCTGTACTGCGAGCCGCACGTTCTGCCCGCGTCGTCCGATTGCGAGAGAAAGCTGATCGTCCGGCACGATGACGTCCATCGACTGCGTGGCCTCGTCGATGATCACCTTCGACACCTGGGCGGGTGACAGTGCGCTGCACACGTAGCGTGCCGGGTCGGCACTCCACGGAACAATGTCGATACGCTCGCCGCGAAGTTCTTGCACGACGGCCTGTACGCGACTGCCCTTCATGCCGACGCATGCGCCAACCGGATCGACGTCGCTATCGCGAGAAGACACCGCGATCTTTGAACGTCCGCCGGGCTCGCGCGCGGCAGCCTCGATCGTCACGATGCGTTCGTAAATTTCGGGCACTTCTTGTTCGAAGAGCTTGGTGAGCATCTCAAGGCATGAGCGCGACAGAACGATCTGCGGGCCCTTGGTTGCCTTGGTCACGTTCATTACATAAGCGCGCACGCGATCGCCGGGGCGGTAGTTCTCCCGCGGCACCTGCTCCTTTGGAGGAAGCACGGCTTCGGCGCGGCCAAGATCGATAACGAGCGAGCCCTTCTCAAAGCGTCGCACGATGCCGTTGACGATCTCGCCCTTGCGGTCGGAGTACTCGTCAAAGGTGTTGTCACGCTCGGCGTCGCGAATGCGCTGAATGATCACCTGCTTGGCGGTCTGTGCGAGAATCCGCCCAAACCCCGTGGTGTCGAGTTTTACGCCGATTTCGTCGCCGATTTCTGCCTCGGGATCAAAGTCACTGCGCGCGATCGCGACCAAGACCTGTCGGGTCGGGTCGGTGATCACTTCGACTACCTCGCGAAACTCGAAGATCTCGATCTCGCCGAGGTCATCGTTGTAACGCGCCTCAAATTCGCGATCGGCTCCGTGTCGCTTTTGAGCGGCCTGGACCATCGCCTCTTCGAGGGCGGAAATGATTTCGTTCGAGTCGATGCCTTTGTCCTTGGCAATCTGGTCGATTTCTCTTTTTAAGTTCTGACCCAGCATACGGACTCCACTCAGTCACTTGGATGCGTTGCCGGCGTCTTCTTGGCCGGCAAAGTCATCGCGACTGAATTGATAAATCGAATTTGCTTTCTCTACTTCCCCGAAAGGAATCAGCACTTCATTGTTGTCGACTTCGATACGCGCTTTGCCATCTTCGAAGCCTAGTAGCGTTCCTTTGAACCGCTTTCGCGACTCAATCGGCCGGCGTGTCAGGAGCTTTATCTCCGAACCAAGCGCGGCCACAAAATCTTTCTCCCTACCCAGGATTCGATCAAGCCCTGGGGACGTAACTTCCAAGCGATAGCGGTTGTTCATGAAATCGGCCGCGTCCAACTGCACTTCTACTTCACGTGAGATCGAAACGATATTTTCGAGTGGTACGCGTCCGTCTCCGTTTACGTGGTCGATCACGACTCGCATCAAGCCATCCGATGCACCGCGCTGCACGATGATGTCGACTAGCTCACATTCGAATTCGTCTACAATTGGCTCGACGAGCATCTTCAAGTCTTCCGGAATGTCGTTGTACATTGAAGTCTCCGGTCGATTGGCCTCTCGTAGATTGAATGCCGACCTTTCTTTTCTACTATTTGCTTTCTTCTTCTTATTTGCTTTGCTTGCCGCGCGTGTTCTTCTTTCGTGCTCGCTTCCTGCCTGTCCTGCCGGAAACCGCCAAACTAAGGGACCGTGCATAAAAAAAAGCGGACGCGCGTCCACTTTCAAGTCCGTGCCCAACAGCTCAACATACTGACTTGCATGGTACTTCTTGCCGTCTTGCGTGTGTTCTGTGCCGCGAACCCTGAAGAGCAATTGAAGAGCAAAATCGAAAGATCCCGCCATTTTCGGCCGGATCCATTGCGCCACAAGCTTCGTAAGCCCGCCGAGGCTAATTGAAAGTCGCCTTAAAGGCAATCGCTGGGAGGATCGGCCTACGAGATTTCGAGGGCCCCCGTGAGATCCGCGGTCCGCGCAAAGCCCTCGTCTCGCGCGTACTGCTCGATCCCCACGGCGATTTCTTGCGCCGCCATTGGATTTGAGTAATTCGCCGTCCCTACCTGAACAGCGCTAGCCCCGCAGAGCAGGAATTTCACAGCATCTGCTGGAGTTGTAATTCCGCCAACCCCACAGATCGAAATCTTCACCGCCTGGGACGCCTGCCAAACCATCCGCAGGGCAATCGGCAAAATCGCAGGTCCCGAAAAGCCGCCGAGAATGTTCTTGAGCACAGGCCTACGGGTCCGGATATCGACATCCATCGCCTGCACGGCATTGATCAGACTAATGCCATCGGCGCCCTCGCCCTCACAGACCTTCGCCATTTCGGCAATGCTCGTCACGTTGGGCGATAGTTTCACCAGCAGGGGCGCATCGGTAGCCGCGCGAACCGTGCGCACCAACTCAGCCAGCACGACCGGATTTTGCCCAAACTCGATTCCACCGCTTTTGACGTGGGGACACGATGCATTGACCTCGAGCCCGGCAATTTTCGGAACCCCCGTCAGCTGCTTGGCCACTTCGGCATACTCGGGAATTTCGGTGCCGAATAGGCTCGCGATCACCGGTACTCCGTCCGGGATCTCGGGGAGTTTGTCTTTGATAAACGCATCCACACCGACGTTTTCGAGGCTGATCGCGTTCAGCATGCCGGCCCGAACTTCACCAATTCGAGGAGGCGGATTCCCGAAGCGCGGCTTGAGAGTGAGACTTTTTGCCACAAACCCGCCGATCGTGCGCAAGTCCATGAAGACCTTGAACTCGGTGCCGTATCCGAAGGTTCCCGAGGCAGTCAAAACTGGGTTTCGCAGCTCAATACCTGCCAGGTTTGCGCTCG
>JBLHOB010000328.1:0-4488 GCA_047619425.1 Myxococcota bacterium | reverse complement strand
TTGCCAAGAGTGAGGTACGCCGAGCCAAGTGTCCCGTGGGCATCGGCACGGTCGGCGACATCGTACGCGGCGAGCAGCTTCTTCAAATGCGGAATCGCTTGCCTGGCCTTACCGAGATCCAAGAGTACGTCGACGAATACGACGCGGAGATCGAGCCAATCCGGGCGCGCGGCAACCGCCTTGCGATACCAGCGCGCGGCATGATCGCCCTCGCCTCGTTCGACCATCACACCGCCGAGCGCGATCATGGGCTTCACCCATTTGGAGTGAATCGCAAGCGCAGTGCGGAACTCCCTCTCTGCTTCCTCGAGTCGGCCTTCGCGAAGATAGGCTTGGCCCAAGCTGTAGCGACTGAATGCACTGTGCGCCGTTACCGAATGCGCATGTTCAAAAAGCGTGATGCCACTTTGCCAGGTCTCAAGCTGCCGGTGAGTCAAAAGCGAAAGGCCTGCCAGCCATAGGGCCGCAAGACAGCCAGCCGCAATTCGCACATTGCGTCGCTGCCACCACTCGTCGGCAACGCTCCAGAAGACCGCCAGGCAGAGTCCAATTTGGGGCAGATACAAGAAGCGATCCGCACGAGCCTGCGGCCCCGCCTGCACTAGGCCGATCATCGGCACCAATGCGCCAAGAAACCAAAGCCATCCCACCAGGATTTGTGGTCGGCTTCGAAAGCGAACGAGAGCAACCGCAGTAATTGCCACAAGCAACAAAGCTGATGCCGCAGCCCAACCGTATGACAGGTTCTCACCAGGATGCGGATAGAACGCAGCGAGTTCAAAGGGCCAGATGCTGTCGCGGAGATAGTGGACATAGGACAACGAAGCATTGGCCGTGCGTGCCGCAAGCGACAGCTCATTGCCGGTCATCAACGCGTCGGATGAAGCTCCTGTGAGATAGGTCGCAAGCGCAGCCATCGCCGCAACCGCAAACAATGGCAGCTTCTCGACAACAACCCGCGTTGCACCCAACGAAGCCAAGCGCGGGCGCTCAACCTCCCCGCCTCGATTCCGGACCGGCCAAAGGTCCAACAGAAGCAGCAGCAAGGGGACGGTCACCAAGCTCGACTTCGCCATGACACCGAGAATAAACGCGCTGAGTAGCGCCGCGTAGGCCAGCCTCGAACCGGTTTTCGAGAATCGCGCCCATCCCCACAGCGTCAGCATAAAGAACAGGCCAGACAAAACGTCTTTGCGCTCTGAGACCCAGGCAACGGACTCTACATGGACTGGATGCAAGGCAAATACGGCCGCCGTTAGGGCACTTCGCCACTGCGCACCGGTAAACGCCAAAAGAGCCAGATACAAGAGCACGCCGTTGGCCGCATGCAAGAGGATGTTCGTCAGATGAAAGCCGCGTGGGTCGAGCCCTTGTCGTTCGACATCAAGAGCGAAGGAGAGCCAGGTGAGGGGGAACGGAGCGAGGCTTTCGGAGTTACCGAGTGTCGCAAACGACCACCGGACTGCCGCCTCGGTGAAGCCTCCGTGGAGCGCCTCGTTTTCGACGACATAGGGATAGTCGTCCATGGTGACGAATCCGTGGTCGAGGCTGGCGCGATAGACACACAACGCGATCAATGCGAGCGCTAGACACGTTAGCCAACGCAGCCAAACACTTGGCTCCCCCGCAGCTACGGATCGCTCGTGGTCGTCGCTTGCCACTTCACTTGCAGATGTCACCTGCGCGTTTGCCTCGCTTGTCGCAGAGCCGTGGTCAATCGACTTGGCGTTCCCCGGCTCTCTGCTCGTCTAGTCGCAATCCCATGCTACCAGAGTGCAACCCGAGGCGAACACACGACCGCGAGCAACCACAATCGCTTTACCGGCTAGCCAAGTCTATCGATCATCGCGCCGATGCAAGCGCGACACGATTCGCAACGCGCACGCGCAACGTTGCCAAGCCCAAGCTTGGACACGGGTGGATGCTCGAAGATCCCGATGACATCAATCAAATGCTGCGTGCGTTTTGGGGCGAGCTCTAGCGCTTTTACAGCGCGGCTACACTTGGCTAGGCGGGGAGTGAAACAGTCACGGTTCCCGTCGCATGGTCCCCAAGATCGTTTGCGGCGCGAATTGTCAATTCGACCACGCATTCGTTGCCTTCGTTGCTGACGCCGGTGACCTGCCCGGTAAAGCGCAGCGGCTGGCCGGGTATTGCCGGCGCACCGAGACGGATCGCGATCTTGCGCACCATCGACTCGGGGCCCGCCCAGTCCGTCACAAAGCGAGAGACGTAGCCATTGGTCGTCAGAATATTCATGAAGACATCGGGCGCCCCCTGCCCCACCGCGTAGTCGCGATCGTGATGGGCCGGCATGAAGTCACGCGACGCGATCGCGCCCGCGACGATGACCGCCGCGGTCACGGGGAGATCGAACTGCGGGATCTCGTCGCCCACGCGGATCTCACCACGGGTTTTCGTCTTCGCGATTTGTGCAGCAGCTTCGCCCATGATTATGCGCCTCCGATCGTAGCCGGGTCGAACTTGAAAATTCGAAAGAGTTGTCGGCCCACGACTTCATCACCGCCGACCGTATAGGTGGTCACCCAAGTAAGGAAGTATCCAAGGCCCAGGCCGGTTCGCTTTTGATTGGAGATGGACTCCATCAGGGTGCTCGACTGAAGCTTGTCGCCGGGCTTCAGATAGCGTTCAAACTCGAGCTCGGAGTTGGTCGCAAGTGTCCCCACGTAGCCTGCCTCGTCGAGCTTGGTGAGCGCGCTCTCTTTCGGGATCTCGACCGGAGATCCACCGCGCTCGGCGATCCCCTCAATGATCGGGCGTGGCATCGTCCAAGCCTGCAGCATGGCTGGCGGTGCCACAGTCCCCCCGAAGCGCGTGCCCGCGGCAAACTCCTCGTCGAGATACACGGGGTTTTGATCGTTCAGGGCGTCGACCCAATGGCGAATCATCGGGATATTCACTTCGTCGGGAGCGTCGGTCGGACCACTGGGGCCCACGGGCTGTCCGACGAATTTCTCGAGTCCTTCACGTACCGGGTCTTGCTCGTGCGACGCCATAATCTCTCCGAAGCATGGGGTTGAACACCGCTAGCCTAGCAGCCTGCTAGAGCATCAATCACGGCCCTTCACACAAATGAGTGGCGCCGCGGGCGAATGCGAGCGGCAGCCCCAAGGTGGCTGGGCGAAAATCTTAGCTGCAGTCCCATGGGAGATTCGATCATGACTTACGACATTGTCATCCGAGGCGGTAAGGTCGTCGACGGAACCGGGTTGCCCGGCTACAACGCCGACGTCGCAATCAAAGGCAGCCGCATTGCAAAAATCGGCCGCGTGCTTGAGTCGGGCGACCGCGAAATCGACGCGACAGGATGCATCGTTTCGCCCGGCTTCATCGACGTGCACACCCATTATGACGTGCAGCTTGATTGGGACCCGATCGCGTCGCCATCTTGTTGGCACGGTGTCACCACGGTGCTCACGGGCAATTGTGGTTTCACGGTGGCCCCGGCAAAACCCGAGGACGTCGGCTGGCTCGCCGCCATGCTCTCACGCGTGGAAGGCATGTCGAAGGAAGCGCTCGCCGCGGGATTCGAATTCAAGGGCGGCAGTTTCGACGACTTCTGGACCCGCCTCGAAGGACGCCTGGGTGTCAATGCGGGCGGCTACGTCGGACATTGTGCAGTGAGACGCTGGGTGATGGGCGACGACGCATCTGAGCGCACCGCAACCGACGACGAAATCGTCGCCATGCAACAACTCGTGCGCGAAGCCATGGGCCAAGGTGCGCTGGGCTTTTCTACTTCGCAGATCGACATTCACGTCGGAGACGACGGTCGCGAGGTGCCGTCCAATCACGCGACAAGCGATGAGATCATCGCCCTCGCAAGCGTGTTGGCCGAATTCGATCACGGAGCCATCGAGATTATTCCGCACAGCTTTGCCGAGGGATACAACGAGAAGGACCGCGCATTGCTCTTCGAGCTGTCGCGCGTCTCGGGCAAGCCCATCGAACTAAACATTCTCACGCCAACCCCACTGCAACCGATGGGCTGGCAGGCGACTCTCGATTTTTGCGCTGAAGCCTCAGAACAGGGTGTGCGGCTGCACCCTCAGTTCACCACCAACAAACTCGAATTGCATCTAAAGCTCTCGGATACATTTGTCTTCGACGAAATGCCAGCCTGGCGCGAGGTGTTGACCCAGGCCGAGCCCGAGAAAAGCCGTCGACTTGGCGACCCCGAATGGCGCGCGCGAATGCAAGTCGAGTGGGACTCCGACGATGGACGCGCCGTTGCGTTTGATCTCGGCGACCTCGAAGTGGAGAACGTGCGGAACGAAGAGCACCAAGGTCTGGTCGGACGCAGCGTTGGCGAGATCGCCGGAGAATTGGGCAAACAGAATCTAGATACCTTCATCGACCTCTCGCTATCCGAAGATCTCGAGATGAACTTCCGAACCCGGAACAACGAAGTGGCGCGACAGTTTATCGCCCACGTTGTGGAGACCGGTATCAAGAGCCCCATTGCAA
>JBLHOB010000327.1:0-4492 GCA_047619425.1 Myxococcota bacterium | reverse complement strand
TCCATTCGCGTTCACTGAGGCGCGTCACGTCTCGTCCGTCGGCAAACACGCTTCCCGCGTCGGCGCGCAGCAACCCGATCATATGCTTGAGCATGACGGACTTGCCCGAGCCCGAACCACCGAGAATTGTGAGCACCTTGCCCCGGGGCACCGAGAGATTGACGCCTCTGAGCACGGGCGTCGTACCGAAGCTCTTCTCCACTCCGACGAGTTCAACGAAGGCCTCCGACGGCGAATGAGCCGCGTTCGAGTCGCCGGCTGCGTTGTTCGTTTCTGACACCGTTGCACTCGTCATATAAACATCAACAACTTGGTCAAGAAGAAGTCCGACACCAGCACGCCGATCGATGCCGTAACGACCGCAGTCGTCGTCGCACGCCCAACGCCAACGGTGCCACCCGTGGTGTTCATGCCCAAATAGCAGCCGATCATCGCGATCATCCATCCGAAGACAAGGGTCTTGGAGAGGCTTTCAAACACATCGGTAATTGTCACGACGTTTACAACCGTCTGCAAATAGAAGTTGGGCGTGATCCCGTACTGCTGGGCGATCAACGCGCCACCAAAAATGCCGAGGATGTAGGCGAGCATCGTCAGCATGGGCAAACCCAGGGTAAGCGACAGCACTCGCGGCACGACGAGCTTCTGGACCGGGTCGGCCCCCATCGCGCGAATCGCGTCGACCTGTTCGGTGACCGCCATCGAGCCAATCTCGGCGGTAATGCCTGCGCACACACGCCCACTTACCATCAGTGCCGTCAACACCGGGCCAAGCTCGAGGACAAAAGCCAACCCGACAAAGCTACCGGTATAGGGCTTCGCGCCGAATCGCGTGAGCGACACGACTGTCTGCAGCGCGAGGACCATGCCGGTAAAGAGTGCAGTCAGTGTGACGATCGCCGTCGAACGCACCACGATTGAATCAAATTGTGTAAGGGTCTCGCGCCATGGGAAATTGCCGCGCAATGCAGCGCGTACCGTGAGCCCGGCGAGCAAACCAAACTGGCCCAGTTCATCGACAATCGCGAGCAGGCGGTCGCCCACTTTGATCAGGCGTGGTCGTGGGTCGATCACGGTGCACCCTCTGCGACACTCACCTTGAGCGATGGCATTGAGCCCGGATCAAAACCGCGCCACCACTGGTCGAAGGTGGCCTCGATGTTTGGGTCGAGGCTCCCGTCCGCAAGCACCCAGTCCACGACGCACCCGCCTCGTACCAGGGTCACCGTCTTGGTCCGTACTGCGGGCTCCTCTGAATCGGCCCTGCTCTTGGCTTCGACAACCTGCGAGAACGCTGCGCCGCCTGCAAAAGCAAACTCCTCCGTTGAAATCACCGAACGGTTTTTGATCCCCACCAACAATTGGCGCCCTAGCACTGATGGACTTTGCTCCGGTTCGCCGCAATGAGACGAGACTGCGATAAAGGCATGTTGCGGCCCGCGGAACGCAAGGTCGCAGTCACTCACGTTTACGCTGCGCCAGTAGATGTCACCGGTCGCCGGTAGCTGGTTGGGATTGGGAACGGAGTATCCTGTTGTCGCTACATCGAATCGCGGAACCGTTCGACTCGTGCTCGCGCAACCAATCGACACAGAACAAACAAAAGCAATCCAAGCGCCCAGGCCGAATGCCCTTCTGACCTTCACGTATATCCTCGCCATCCTTGGCCGAACCTACCCCATTTATGCTTCGAACGTCCGATCGTCGAAGCGCGTCTTGTACTTCACCGCCGTTGTTCGGCGGCTCGTTTTCGTCTTCGCTCCAGAGTCGTTCCGGTCCTAGACGCAGAGGTTCTGAATCGGTGGCCAAACGGTGGACCTTGAAGACGTAATCGTTACCCGATCTCTTCGTTCAACTCGGGTGTCATTACCCACAGCCCTAATCAACCTTTCACTTCCGAGCCCCGTACGAGCTGCAGCCAACGGTCGGGGTTGCGCGAGCCACCCCACTTGGGTATTTCGCCCCCATGTCAGAAAACAAGATTCCGACTCTCGTGCTGGCGAGTGCATCCCCGCGCCGTCGGGATCTTCTCGCCCGAATAAACGCTTCCTTTGAAGTGCTCCCCTCCGATATTCCTGAGGAGTCGCGCCCAGGGGAGGAGCCTTTCGAGATGGCGACACGGTTGGCCGGAGAAAAAGCTCTCGCCGTGGCGGAGCGACTCGAGGCTACAGACGACCGCTGGGTACTCGGAGCCGACACGATCGTGGTCATCGGAGGCCAAGTACTAGGCAAGCCGACCGACACCGCCAACGCCGAGTATCTGCTCGGCCTGATCCTCGGCCACACCCATAGTGTCATCACGGGTTTTGCCTGGGTACATAGCCAGCTGCGAGTCATTCATACCCAATGGGTTGAGAGCCGTGTTTGTATGCGCGAAGCCTCCGCAACAGAGATCCGCGATTACGTCGCAACCGGCGAACCCATGGACAAAGCAGGTGCCTACGCGTTGCAGGGCGAAGGCGCGAAGTTTGTGCTCGACGTCGAAGGCAGCCGCGAGAACGTCATCGGGCTTCCAACGCACGAGGTGCTTGAAATGTGGGAAAGCCTTCGCGCATCTCATGCCGCCGAGATGGCAGACGACACTACGGAGACCTCACCGTGAGCGACGAAAGCACCATCGCGCAACGAGTCACTCGGGTTAAAGCACGCATTGCCGAGGCCGCCGCGCGCGCTGGACGCGAGCCTCGGGAGATCACGTTGCTCGGTGCATCCAAGGTACAAAGCGCCGCATCCGTAGCCTTGGCACTGGCCGCAGGGCTCGAGGTTCTCGGTGAGAACTACGTGCAGGAAGCCGCTGAGAAGCAACCCGCATTGGCCGACTTGCTCGCCACAACATCGCCAGACGCTGCCCCGCCGCGCTGGCACATGATCGGTGCGCTCCAGCGCAACAAGGCCAAGCTCGCCGTCGATATGTTCGACGTCATTCAAACCGTCGACCGCGAATCGTTGGCGCGGGAAATCAACAAACGCGCGGGGAACGCAGGGCGAACCCTCGACGTTTTTCTGCAAGTAAATTTGAGCGGCGAGAGCCAAAAGGCGGGGATCGAAGAAGAGGCAGTCCCTGCCCTACTCGAGTATTGCTCGACACTTGAACACGTGGCCGTCGTTGGATTGATGACGATCCCCGCTCCCGTCGACGACCCCAACGACAATCGACCGGTGTTCGCGAGACTCCGGGGTCTGGCCGAAGAACTTCGGGGCATGCCGGGCGGAGAGCGGCTCACAGGGCTGTCCATGGGCATGTCCCGAGACTTCGAAATTGCCATCGAGGAAGGCGCTACCGTGGTGCGCGTCGGCAGCGAACTATTTGGCCCTCGTCCCGTCCGGGTCGACTAAAGTCCAGATCAAATCCCCGCCGAGCGAAAGCCAACCGTCGCGAATTTTGCCGCCTATGCACGAAATACGCTTGCGCACCCGCACTCGATGCAGCGAAAACCTCGAAACACCGCGGCAACCCAGCAAAGCCAAAGTGAAATGAAAGCAAAGAAGGAATACTCATGAGCGAAGGCATCGACATCCTCACAGGACAGCGCATCGGCTTTATCGGCTGTGGCGCCATGGCCCAAGCTCTAGCCGGAGGCCTCGTCGCCGCAGGCGTCGCGACGGATAATCTGCTTGGCGCCGATCTCGCCCTCGAGCAACGAAATCAATTCGAACAGGGCCTCGGCATCGGTACCACCGACGACAATGCCCACCTGGTGTCGTCTTGCGATGTCGTCGTCATGTGCGTGAAGCCCAACATCGTGGCGCCCGTGCTTGCGGGCCTCGCTGGAAGCGACGGCCTCGCGCAAAAGCTCTTCGTCTCTCTGGCAGCCGGCATCAGTATTTCGACGTATGAGGCCGGCCTCCCCACTGGCACCCGGGTCATTCGCACGATGCCAAACACACCTGCCCTGGTGCGAGAAGGTGCAACGGCCCTATGCCCCAATGCCGCGGCCACTGCGGCCGACCTCGAAATTGCCACCGCAATGTTTTGCGCGGTTGGCACCACGTGGACAACCCGGCAGGAAGAACAACTCGACGCCGTCACGGGGCTCTCGGGCAGCGGCCCTGCCTATGTATTTCTCGTACTGGAAGCCCTCGGTGACGCCGGAGTGCGTCAGGGGCTTCCCCGGGACGCCGCCTACAAACTCGCGTTTCAGACCGTCCTCGGCGCTGCAAAGTTGGCAATCGAGACGGGCGAGCACCCCGGCGTGCTGAAAGATCGCGTGACGTCTCCGGGCGGCACCACGATCGCTGGGCTTGAAAAGCTCGAAAGCGGCGGCGTGCGTTCCGCCATATATGAGGCTGTTGCAGCCGCAACGGCACGTAGCAAAGAGTTGGGCTCCTAAGCACCCATATTGGGTCCGATGCATTGTGCGGACAACAGCGGCCGCAGTACATCAACCGTAAAGCGGCAGCGCTGACTTGCCGATTCCCTGCTTCAGCAATGCGCGTCTTCGATGCCTTGATTTTGGGGCCTGCGAAAGACCCGGGCGCGCACGAGGGGCAA
>JBLHOB010000326.1:0-4495 GCA_047619425.1 Myxococcota bacterium | reverse complement strand
CACTGTGTACCGCGGCCAAGCCGCCGTTCAAGAAGAACGAAGACCCGCGCTCGGTTTCAAAGATCGAAAAAATCGCAGTGTTAAACTCGTCGTCGGCTTCGCGTGACTCAGCAACCGGCTCGCGCTCTGTCGACCAGCCGAGTGGCGTGTTGACGATTTCGTTGAAGCGGCCTTCGGTGAACTCTGAACGCGCGACTTCTTTGTACCCCGTACCCGGGCGTGCCGAGTGATTGTCACTTGCTGCGATCATGCCGAAGCGGAAGCGACCACTGTCGTCGTCGCGACCCTGGCGCCCGAGAGCGAGGATATACTGTGCCGAGCTCTTGGGACGGTAGTTAAAGGAAGGCTGGAAACAGTCGCGACACTGTCCTGAGTCTTGCCAGTCGGCCAGAGTTGCGCCGGGCACCGTGTTGGCGCCGGCATTGCGATAGGCGCTGACGTAGTTGTTGCGCGCTACTTCTGCGCGCTCGTTACATTCGTCTTCGCTCTCGCCCTCAATGGTGCAGCGCTGCTGGATGATCTCACCGGCTCGCCAGCATGACGGCAAGTAGTTGTACGAGGGGGCGGGGCAGGACGGCGTGCCGTCAGTGGCAAACTCGATTTCTTTAAACGGTCGGTACTCCTCGGAGTTGCCGTGGCCGCTCATGACTTCGATGATGCCCTGGCGCTTGGGGTCGTGCATGCCCGGCGCGATCTGCTTGTCCCAGGAAGAGCCAAGAGGCGTGTAAAAGCCCCAAGTCGTGCCGTGCGGGATAACCATCGCCTCGTGTCCCCAATCGTCGAGCTTGTCGAACAAGATCTTCGGGTTGGCAGCCGCTTCTTGGCAATCCGCGGGCAAGTCGCGCACGGGGACGTCCTCTGCGCAGGGCACGTTCTCGCCGAGCTCGGCCAAATAACGCGCGAGCTCGGGACCGCCGGTGTTGAACTCCGACAACGCCATGGCGCCTACAAGAAAGGGAGAAGGAGTCACCTCTTCGATGGGAGGAGTGCCCGGAGGATATCCCGAAGAGATGGGGCGGGTGGGGATGTTCTCGTCGTCGAGATCGCGAAGGATCACATTTTTGTGTCCCCAGTGGTTCTCGGGCGTCCAGCCAACTTGTGTCCATTCCCAACCGAGGTAGGCCACGGTGTCGGGGTTACTGCTGTCGGCGGAAACTTCGTTGCACTGGCGCATGGCTTCAACGGTCTGCGACCAGCGGTCGGGGGTGAGTGCAATCCCGTGATCGTTGATTGACCAGAAGTCGAGTGCCGAGCAATGCCGCGCGTAGTCGCAGGCGTCGGCGATGGGGTGGGCGCCGTCACCTTGTGCCATGGGCAAGCTCAACTGGAAGGCGTCAAATGAGAAGGTCGAGTGGACGTGGAGATCGCCGAAGAGGATCTGCTTGGGGCGTGCCACGCCGATGTCGCGGCCGGCTTCGCGAATCGCGGCGGCGCGCTGGGCCACCACGGCGTCGGAGACTGCACTCGCTTCGGGTTCGCCCGCAATGGGTCCCGACACAACGGCACCGGTGCCGAGTATGTAGAGAAGCAAGAGAAGCAGGACGATGATCCCGCCAAGAGTGACCAGTATTCGACTACCCATTGGTAAACCTCGGAGTGCGATTGGAAATCCGCTTTGAGCGGGGAAAATAGATTGCGTAGCTTGGCACGGACTGTGGGCCTGGAAAAGGGGGGAGTCGCAACCCGGGGGCATTGGGTAGAATGCGCGGTCTTCGCACCCAGCGGTGCCTCTTCAACGCATGCAATCAAACGATTGCAATCGATCCTCTAGGAGCTCCCTCATGAAACTCGGAACATTCGCCAGCGGTTTTGGCAAGCAACACAGCGTCAATATGGATTTGGTTTTGTTGGCCGAAAAACTCGGTTACGACTCGGTCTGGACCGCCGAGGCCTACGGCAACGACGCGGTCACGACCGCAACGTGGATCCTGGCGCAGACGAAGACGATTAAGGTCGGTACGTCGATCATGCAGATGCCGGCACGGACGCCTGCGATGACCGCGATGACGGCAATGAGCCTCGACCATCTTTCGGGTGGCCGCTTCATTTTGGGCCTTGGCCCATCGGGGCCCCAGGTCTCCGAAGGCTGGCACGGCGTGCCCTATGGAAAGCCCCTCACCCGCACGAAGGAATACATTTCAATTATTCGTAAGATTCTTGCGCGCGAGGAGCCTCTCACCCACAAAGGCACCCACTACACGATCCCGATTACGGGCGAGGGGACAACAGGCCAGGGCAAGGCGCTCAAGAGCATCTTGCACGGCAACCCACTGCCGATCTACACGGCCTCGATCAGCCCCAACGGCCTGCGCTGCGCTGCTGAAGTAGCCGATGGTGTGTTCCCGGTTTTCATGAACCCCGATTCGTTTGACACCGTGATGGCGCCGTACTTCGACGAAGGCTTCGCCAAAGCGGGCGGAGGCAAAGGGCTGGATAACTTCGAAATCTGCCCGTCGGTTTCGGTCATCGTTACCGACGATGCCGAGAAGGCGCGCATGCCCGTGAAGTTTCAACTGGCGCTCTATATCGGCGGCATGGGCTCGCGTCAGAAGAACTTCTACAACGACTACTGCAAGCGACTCGGTTACGAAGACGCCGCGGTTGAGATTCAGAACCTCTTCCTAGACGGCAAAAAAATGGAAGCCGCGGCGGCAGTGCCGGACGCATTGATCGACGACGTGCATCTCGTTGGCTCAGAGGGCTTTATTCGCGACCGACTCTCGGCGTGGAAGGAAGCGGGTAAGAGCAAGCAGGTTGGCACGATGTTGATCGGCACCAATCAGCCGGAAGCCATCGAACTGTTGGCGAAGGAAATGCTCTAGCGACGAGTTTGGGGCGACTGCTATCGAGGGCCCCGGTGCTGCCTGCACCGGGGCCTTTGTTGTTTTTGGGGCTGTTCGCTGTGAGAGCGACGGTGCGAGCGCGCTGCAAACGAGTTCGAAGGCCTCCAGCGGATTGACTATCGTCGCGCAGTGGCCACACAACTCCCCGCAATCGATCCCCTTCCACCTCGCGTCCAAGGCGGGCTGCCCTGGGTGGGAGCGGGGGTCGGGTTACTACGCGACCCGACCGAGTTTTTTCGGCGTGCAAGAAGGCGTTACGGTGACACGTATGTTGTCGACGCCTTTGGCTATCGGTTGCTTTGCGTATTTTCGGCAGAGGGCGTGCGCAACTTGTGGGCGGTGCCGGAGGCGGAGGCGAGCAAAGGTCTCGCCGACTACGCCTTGCTTCGCCACAAAGTGCCCGACGAACTCTTTGCCGGTCGCCGCACACGTCCCCACAACTTGTTTCGTTCGGACGACACCGCAACCTACCTGCGCAATCTCGAGCAAGCCGTAGACGAACAGCTGCAAGAACTCGGTGATAGCGGAAGCACCGAACTCTTTGCTCTTACCAAGCGGCTCGGTCACCGGGTGGGCCTCGCTTCATGGGGCGGGGTCGTGGGCGAGAGTGCGCACTACCTCGACCGCGTAATCCCACATCTCGACAAGCTCGATGCTTCCGATTCGTTTGTGTATCCCCACCGTGGGCTCATCGCAGTGGCAACGAAAAAGCGCGCGGCACACCGTGCCATCGTGGCCCTTGATGGTGCCTTCGCAGAAATCGTCGCGGCGCGCGACGCAAGCCATCTGAAGCACGAAGATCTGTTTGCGCGAATCTGCGCCACATGGGACGACGAGCCGAGTCCCGCCCGCGAAGTTGGGATTGCGCGAGATGTGGCGTTGGTGCACATGGGCTCTCAATCAAATTTGTTCGCGGCAATGGCGTGGACCCTTGTCCATCTACTCGAAAGGCCCGCACTGCTTGAGCGGGCTTTGACCGAACCCGCATTGATCGACCAAGTGGCTTTCGAATCGATTCGCCTGCGACAGCGATCAATCGTCTTGCGACAAGTGTTGAAACCCGTTGTCCTAGCCGACGAGCACGCGAGCTACCGCGCGGAGCCCGGCGTGTTTTTGACCACAATGATGTCGGTGACCAACATCGATGCCGCAGAGGGGCTCGGCGAATTTGACGAAGCCAACTATCGCGGGCCGCGGTTTAACCGGGCTGGCGAATTGCCCAGCAAAGAATTGGTGACGACCTTCGGCCACGGTAGACACGCGTGTCCAGCACAGGTCTTCTCGATCGAGGCCATACGAAGATCGATTCAAGGGCTACTTTTACGCTACGAAATAACGCCCAGGTTTCGCAATCCACAACCCATGCGGCGTCAACTCGGCGGTGTCGCTCGGGCGAGTGCGCCATGTCGAGTTGATTACCGACTTCGATAGACTTTTGAGCCTGTAACCGACGTGCGACAACTTACGCGCGGCCGCAACC
The DNA here is from genome assembly GCA_047619425.1 of Myxococcota bacterium. GTDB lineage: Bacteria > Myxococcota_A > UBA9160 > UBA9160 > UBA4427 > DUBZ01. Next base: position 172 of record JBLHOB010000326.1, on the reverse strand, counting down.
GGCCCCTGGAGAGACTATGACCAAGATCGCAGCGATACCCTTTGGGAAAACGGGACACACAAGCACGCGCGTTATCTTTGGCGCCGCAGCGCTTGGGGCAATGCGTCAGGATCGCGCGGATGCGGTACTCGAAACTTTGCTCGAGTTTGGCATCAACCACATCGACACCGCG
>JBLHOB010000325.1:0-4502 GCA_047619425.1 Myxococcota bacterium | reverse complement strand
GCGTCACTGCAAAGCATGATCGAGCCGGTGTCGGGGTGGTCGACCAACGTCTTGAGTACGCGGGCCGCCATGGGTTCGCCCGCGATATCGAGTAGTGCGCGATGAGTCGCGTTCGCGGCCTTGGCGAGGTCGTCGATGGGGCCTCTGCGCCCGGCCAGAACAAGAACATTGAACTGCATTTTAAGACTGCATGCCGGGAACGTGCCCCCGATTTGGTCGAGGACTAAATACCGGCCAAATGCTTTTGTTCGATCGTTGCAAGGGACTCGCGCACGTGCTCGAGGTCTTCAATGCAATCGACTTCGCCCCACCAGTTGCCAGTGATGCGCGTGGTCTCTACCGGGTGCTCAAGGGCGATGTTGCCAATCACCTTGAGGTACCAGTTTGTTAGGCCTTCAGAGGTGCGGATCGCTCGATCAAGGGCGTCTTTCAAGATGTCGACGCCTTTTCCGCGGAACAACAACATGCCAATCGACTCGGCATCGACAGCGTTGATGTCGAGGTGCTTGCCGATCTCAGTGAGTCGGTCGTCTTTGTCGAGCAGCACCTTCATGTCGTCTTCGTCGTACTTCTCGGCTTCGTTGATCGTCACGGTGATCGGCACCTTGGGGCCGGCCAACACCTTCTCGAGGAGCGAGATTTCGAACAAGGTGTCGCCGTTGATCAGCAAAAACTCGTCAGTCATCTCGGGACGTGCCAACCAAACCGTCGCGAGATTATCGCTCATCGCGTAGAAGGGGTTGTAACAGGTGCGGACCTTGAGGCCGGGGATGGGGCGCTCGGCCAGGCACTTCTCAACTTGCTCGGCGCGAAAGCCAACCATGATGGCGGCTTCGGTGACGCCACATTCGGCGAGTGCGCGAAGTTGAACTTCGAGGATGGTTAAGTCGCCAATTACGGGAAGCAGGCACTTGGGTCGATCCGCGGTGTGGGGGAGCAGACGTTTGCCTTGTCCCGCGCCGACGATGATGGCTTTCATGGTTTTTCTTTGGCCTCCGGAAGGATCTCGCTCGTTCGTCAATGCGCGTGTGACGCGCGCGCATCTGGGATGATGTGCATAAGATGCCGAGCCCTGGCAGTTGGCCCGGGCAATCATCCCGATCACGAGGATCAATTCATATTTATTTTTGCAGGTGTTGGTCGACGACGGGCGCAACTGTATCGAATTTCGCGCACGGAACCATTCGCGAGAGAGGCTTTGCACAAACGCAACAAACCCCGAGGGGTAGAGCTGGGCTCGCCCTAGGACGTTGCGCGGGCAGCGTGGTCGATGGCGCACACTTGTTCGAGCAATTTATCGAGCGCTGCAAACGTAATCTGGCTCGGGCCATCGCATGGGGCCGTATCGGGGGTCGGATGGGCTTCAATAAAGAGTGCATCGATGCCAATTGCGGTCGCGGCGCGCGCTAGCGGTGCGACCAAGTCGCGACGCCCACCCGAAGCGCCGCCGAGGGAGCCGGGTTCTTGCACCGCGTGGGTGGCATCAAAGCAAACCGGCGCGAAGGCGCGCATTGAAACCAGTGCCGCCATGTCGGCGACGAGGTTGTTGTATCCGAATTGTGTACCGCGGTCGGTCAGCAAAACGTTCGTGCAGCCAAAGTGTTCGAGCTTCTCGACGACGGCTTGCATGTTCTGTGGCGCGATGAACTGGCCCTTCTTTACGTTGACGGGCAAGCCAGTCGCCGCGCACGCCGCGAGGAGATCCGTTTGTCGGCACAGGAAGGCGGGGATCTGAAGGCAGTCGACGACGTCTGCGGCGAGCTTTGCCTGCTCGGGTTCATGTACGTCGGTGATCAAAGGCAGGCCGGTCGCAGCCTTGACGGCTGTGAGCATCTTGAGGCCGTCTTCTAGACCTGGTCCGCGATACGATGAGATGTTCGAACGGTTGGCCTTGTCGAAAGAAGCCTTGAAGATGAGTGGCACCCGATGGCGCACCGCAATTTCTGCGATCGCCGTCGCATATTCACACGCGGAGCTTTCCGACTCGAGGACGTTCACCCCGCCGATGAGCGCGAGGGGGGCGCCGTCTCCAATTTCGATATCTTCGATCTGCACCTGTAAATCTCCACGCTTCTTAACGGACCGAAAAGCCTAGTCGAATGGCCCCCTGGGGGCGACAGTGGTACACCGCAATTTCACCAGAAAGACGCCTTAGGGCGGCCTCAGTGCATTTACGCACCGCTCGCCCTACTATGCGCCCCTCATTATATGCGTCTATTCTTCGTTTTTGCGCGGGCCTACCCGCTTTCCAGTGTCCTCATGGTCCTGGCACTCGTCACCGCTGCGCTCGCAGAGCTTGTTGGCGTGACCACCATGCTGCCGCTGTTTGCGATGGTGATGAAGGCAAACGGCAGTGGAGATTTAGGAACAGTCGCCCCGAGTAACGAGATTGAAGGCCGAGTTGCCGACATTCTCGAAAGCTTCGGGCTCGAGATGTCGATCGAAGTTCTGGCTCCCTTCGTCCTAGTCACTCTCTACTTGAAAGCGGCACTCGTGATCGGCGCCAAGCGACAGGTGGGATACACCGTTGCGCGATCGGCCACCGACTTGCGGCTGCGTTTGCTCGAAGCCCTGATGTCTGCGCGTTGGCGTTACTTCATCGATCAACGCATGGGGATCGTCACCAACGCGTTTTCGACCGAAAGCGAGCGTGCTTCGACCGCCTACCTTTATGCCACCACCGTGTTGTCGCTTCTCATAAATTCGTTCTTCTATACCGTGATCGCGATCGTAATTTCCTGGGAGGCTACGGTCGCCGGGTTTATCACGGCACTGTTCGGGATGCTTGTTTTGAGTCGCCTTGTGCGCGCGACTCGCAAAGCGGGTACGCGGCAGACGGAATTGATGCGCTCGCTGATTTCGCGGCTGTCCGACACCTTGCAGGCACTCAAGCCGTTGAAGGCGATGGCGCGCGAAGACCGCATCGCACCGCTATTGGCCGAAGACACGGTGAAGCTAAATCGTGCGGCTCAAAAGAAGGTACTCGCAACCGAAGCGCTTGCGGCGATACAGGAGCCGATCATCGGCACCTGCCTCATGCTGGTCGCAGGCTTTTGTTTTGTCTATCTCGAGCTGCCGGTGTCGCGTTTCATGGTCCTCGCACTGGTGTTCATCCGCTTGCTGACCCAACTCGCTCGCGCTCAACGTCAGTATCAAAAGCTCTCGACACAAGAGAGCGCATACTGGGCCATCGAAGACACGATCCAGCAAGCGGTGACCGAGGGCGAAACAAACGACGAGGGTACGTGTCCAACTCTGGCCCGGGCAATCGATCTCTCCGACATCGAGCTTCGCTACGGCGATCAGGTAATCTTTGATGGCGCAAATCTCACGATCCCCGCTGGCGAGATCACGGCTCTCGTAGGCCCCTCGGGCTCGGGTAAGACTACTCTGAGCGACTTGGTCATCGGTCTCGTTGAGCCCGATTCGGGCAGCGTGAAACTGGACGGTGTCGATCTCGGCGAGTTTGGCAAGCGCGCATGGCGCCAGCAAATTGGTTACGTGCCGCAAGAGATGTTTTTGCTCAACGACTCGATCAAAATCAACGTGACGCTTGGCGAAGAGGGCCTCACCGAGGAACAAGTCGAGAACGCATTGCGTCGAGCGGGTGCCTGGGAGTTTATCTCCGGCCTTCCCGACGGCATCGAGTCCCGGGTTGGCGAACGCGGTGCACTGCTTTCGGGCGGCCAGCGCCAACGCATCGCAATCGCCCGCGCACTCATCCACGAGCCCTCATTGCTCGTACTCGACGAAGCCACCACGGCTCTCGACCCCGACACCGAAGCGAGTGTCTGGAAGTCGCTCACGAACCTACGCGGCCAAGTGACGATTCTGGCCGTGTCGCATCAAGACGCACTCGCACGCATCGCCGACCGCATCTATCGCGTCGAAGGCGGCAAAGCCGAGTTGACGATGGGCGGTGGAGCCGACGCGCCTGAGTCTTAGACCGCGGCGACGGATTAGGCACTCAACGTCGTCGGCATCAATATCTGCCGCGACGACTCGCCTGGGTCGATCGTCTAGCCCTGCGCGCGCACCCGTGCTGCCAGCGCGAGCGCGACTACAGCTAACAGCAGAGTCGGGCCCCAGCCTGCGATCATTGGCGAGATGGCACCGCCGTAGCCCAGTGATGCACCGGTACCGTTAAGTAGCGTCGAGCCGACGCCGAGGGCTCCGCTCAACAACAACGTTGTTGACGAGGTCGGGAAGGGCGGTCCCATGACGGCAAAGAATAGAACGATCGCCGGCAAGACGACACACGCAAACGGTGATGCGAGCTTGCCGTAATAGTCGACCCAAAGGGCACTCGCGTCGAGATCGTTGGCTTCGACTTCGTTGATCTCTTTCGTTAGTTGCTGAATGCTGAAGTGCATGGTGTCGATTTTTGCCGGGAGCTCTTTGCCGAGTTTCGCGAATTCGACGGGTGCGGTTTCGTAGAAGCGGTCGCCGTGCCACTCGACATTGCGGGCGTTGATGAGGCGCCAGTTTCCTTTGCCGATATA